>CAYVFK010000252.1:0-2914 GCA_964450925.1 uncultured Hyphomicrobiaceae bacterium
TCGACTCGGGAGCTGATATCGTGCTTGAGCCGTTTCAGGATGCCGCAGACCGGGCGGTCGAGCTTCTTAGTGGCGCGGAAGAGGAGCAACGCACTGAAATACCCCAGATCGAATCGGAAGAGGTGCCGTCATGAAGGCGCGGTTTTTGGGAGGTCGCTAATACGCGCGAACCTCCCATCTGCACAATCAGCTTTCCGATCGGCAGCGCCTCATTGAGCAACCGCAGCCTGCGCGCGCCCCGGAACCAGGTCGGTGATGATGTCCGCGAGCGCGCATCGGTTGTTGTTGAGCTTGTTCACCAGCTTCATGAAGTTGCGGAATGAAGGACTCCGGCCAAAAATCTGCGCGGTTTCGGAGTCCGGCGTATACGCTGGGATCTTGCACTCGCTGGGGAAACCGATCTGTTCGGCGATCATGCTCTGCGTCGTCTTCGACAGGTGCCAGCCCAACGGCATGTAGAAATAATCGTGCTGCAACTCTACTGAATAAAAGCGGCTGAAAGCATCGCCGGTTTTCACGCGCCACTTCGCGAGCTGGCCGCGCCGCCGGCGGGTCTTGTCGAGCGTCATGACTGGCGCGCCGAACTCCGTCAGGCCGGCGGGTTCAAGGTCGGGCGAGTATTCTTCGCTCAGCATTATGATGCGGAACTCCGGCTCGGCGTCGAGGTTGAGGCGCAGCCGCTCGACCCGGTCGCGTATTCCATTGACGAGGTCAATAGCCGTCTCGATGGCCGAACTTTCAAAATATCCGCCATCCACGAGATTCTTCTGCGAAAAGTGAAACGGTGAAATCTGCCGTGGGTAGGTGCCCGGCGGCAGGATGATCGGGAAGCGCGCGCTCAGGCTGATCGCGGTCGCCACCGACATGTCCCGATCTGCAGGCAGGCCATCTTCGCCTTGCGCCGTGATCGGATAGACGAACTGCATGGGAACCGCCGGGTCCTTCAGATACGGGGCCACCACAAAGCGCTCGCCCGTCTCCACGCTGGTCGTGTTCAGCACCAGCGCGGGCGCTTTCACATTCGCGTCGCGCAGGTCCGCGGAGAAGCGCAGGAAATTTCTGGCAAACGGATTGTCGTCGATATCCGTCGGGTTTGCGCTATACATCCGCTCCGTGTCGATCCAGGCGTGATTAAGGCTCGCCTCGAAAGCGCGTGCGCGGTCAAGAACGCCGAAGCCCGGGACGGCAAAGCGCTGGAAAAAGTCAGGAAATAGTGCGCCCGCCAGCACTGGGGAAAGGAAATCGTGGCCGAGATAGGTGCGTATTTTCTGCTCCAGCTTGCTCACGCGGCCATCGGTCGGCGCTTGAAGCTGACAATGCTCGCCCGTCACCTCCGGCGACTTGTTGCGCCGCGCCTGCATGTAGAAGGCGTTGAATGTGCTCGCGCCAAGACTTCCGCCGGAAACGCCGCTCACCGCAAAGACGTGATGGCGTAGAGCCGGACAGGCCGTGTAGAGCCGCGCCAGCGTCAGCGCAGCGAGATTGGCCGCATAGACGCCCCCGCCTTGCGCCGCGATGATATAGACGGGGTATTTCTGCGGATCGGGCCGGTCGGTATAAAGTCGCGTGCGCTCCGGCGGGCGCTGGTCATACCAGTCGAGAAACGCTGCGTAGAGGTCGTCGGCCTTCGTCTCCGGGGCTGGGTCGGCGGGCTCCAAGCGGACCCGGTGGTTGTTGTTCCAGTTGAAGAACGCGAAAATCAGTGCTGCGGAGACGAGTATGGTCACCGCGGGAATGCCGATGACGTCGTAAACCCGCGTGCAGCCGCCCAGCAGATAGGCGAGCGCCATCAGAAAAAGACAGATGATGGCGAAACTGCCGATCCCGGAAATGATCCATGTGATCAGCAGCGGTCCGCCGCCGAGCGAACGGATGATCGGCTGGGCCGCGACGAGGGCCGTGATCGCCGCGATCGCGATCACGATAGGAATGAAGTAGCGCAGCGCAAATGGGCGTCGCGCGAAATCCGTCCCGCGACGGAAAGCGCGCCAGAGCAGGAACAGGAAAACTACCGCCAGCAGCACCGCCACCGCCTGTATCGCCATCAGCAGGTGGACGGCAACCAGGTTATAGTTATCGACGATGTCGGTGATGTAGCCGGGAAAGCCGTCATGGCTGCGCAGACTGCGCACAATATCCTGCGACACAATGGCGAATTGCCCGCCGACAAGCTCTTTGTCGGCCTCGCCAGGGATGCCCACTTCGGAAATGAGTTCGAGTGTGCCCTGAACGTCCGAAGGCGTCATTGCCATCAGCACGCCCGCGATGGGAAGCAGGGCGATGATCATGGAGAACACGTGAGAGAGGACGCGGGCGAGCGGGCTGAAGGTGATCTGTGGGTCGATGTCGACCGAGTTGTGCCAGAGCGCGCGCGACATCGACCACAAGAAGTAGCTCAAACCCGCCAGCAGGATCAGCGAGATGATCGGCCGGTAGGGCGCGGTCTCGACCTCAAGCGCCAGCACGCGGTAGATTTCCTGCGTCTGACCAGGAACATAGAACACGACGAAAGCGCCCACCGATACGATGAGCGGGGCGCGCATGTCCCAGATAATATCGCCGATGATCTTGAAGAAACGCCACACCAGCGGCAGTTGTGCGCGTTCGCTGCTTTGCGACATGGCTGCCTCACACCCCGGCTACGCCGGCCCCCGGGCCGATTGTTTACGCTTACGGTTCGCGGGGGCGACCACGGAGCTTGGCCCCGGGGCGCCACCGCTGAACGAATTTAGAGCCTGTTCGACGAACACGGCGTCACCGATCAGGCTCTAAGTCCTTCCCTTAACGCACTTTCGGACGCAAAACCGGTGTCCACTTTTGCTGAAAGTGCTTTAGATATCGCAGTTGTTCCGCTGCAGGAAGCGCAGCAGCGTCTGATAGCGCTCCTTGTCCGCCTCGGGCGTGGCCGAATCGT
>CAYVFK010000253.1:0-2886 GCA_964450925.1 uncultured Hyphomicrobiaceae bacterium
GGGCAGGGCGTCATGCGCGCGCCGCAAGATCTTGAGTGCGGAGGCGTCGTCGTGGTCGAGCAGCACGCGGACAAGTGAAATAACGTCTGCTCCTGCGGGCAAGGCATCGGCAAAGAAATCACCGCCGGTAATGCCAACGCGCTCTGACAGCCCCGCGCGCGTGATCCGATGTGCCGCCTGATCGGCGACAGCGGGCAGGTCGAACAGCATTAGTTTGAGATTCGGGTGCCGGAAAGCGGCGGCCTCGAGGAAAGCGCCGTCTCCGCCACCGACATCCATCAGGCAGCGATGACGCCGCAGATCATAAGCGTCGAGGATGTCTTCGGCGATGAGCGACTGAGATGCCGCCATCAGCGCCGTGTACTCGGCAATCTCCTCGGCCCCCAGCTTCGCCGGGTTGTCGCCGCGCGCGTATCCCCAGTAGCGCGACAATGCCGTTTCACCCGCCTCGCCGCGCAACAGCGCAACCGGATCGCGCAAATCGTCATAGAAGTGCAGGTGATGCGCGATCATCGCAAGCGCGCCGGGATTGCCCAGCAGCGCCGCACCGTCCATCGACAACTCGTATCGCCCATCTGCCAGCGCGTTGGCCAGCCCCAGCGCCGCAGCGCCGGCAAGCAATCGCCGGGCCCCATCGTCCGGGAGTGAAAGCGCATCTGCGATCTCGGGAACGTCCCGCGGCCTATCCGCCAGAAATTCCAACAGCTTGAGCTTTACGCAGGCATGCAGGATCTGCGCGTAAGCGAAGCCCGCGCAAAGATCGAACAGCCGCTCTGCGCGCTTGCGCGAGACCGGGCGCGTGAGCGGGAAGCCGGCCGCCCAACGCTGGAACCGGCGGCTGGCAACAAGCCCGTTGCGCCAGCGTGTGAAGCGCTCGCGCAACGATCCGCCCGAAGCGGTTGGCTGGCCTGACGGCCCGGAAAGGGTATGATGGACTTCTTCGCGGGCCCGCACAGATTGCCCCCTTTTTGCGCGCACCGTCGCTTGCATTCGGTGCGGCTGCGACGACCCTGCAAGCATAAAACTGTCATTTCAGATTGTCACTTCTTTATGTCATGCTAAATTGACATCATGTTGGTTGCACACAGAGGCTGACCGGTTTGAGCGCGCAGGATGTCGTCATTGTCGGAGCCGGGATCGGCGGGCTGTCCGCTGCGCTGACGCTCGCTGCGCGCGGGCAGTCAGTGACGGTGGTAGAGCGCGCCGACACGCCGGGCGGCAAGCTGGCTGAAGCGGCGGTTGGCAATGTGCGGATCGACTGCGGGCCCACCGTGTTCACCATGCGCCGCGTGTTCGAGGAAATCTTTGCCGAAGCGGGCGAGGATCTGGGCGCCTACATCACCATGCGCCCCGCGGACATTCTTGCGCGGCACGCGTGGAGTGAGCATGAACGCCTTGACCTATATGCGGATCAGGCGCGCTCCGCCGAAGCGATCGGGGATTTCGCGGGCGCGGGCGAGGTGCGCCGCTACCATGCGTTTTGCGCCGAGGCGACCCGCATATACCGCACGCTGGAGCATTCCTTCATCCAGCAGCCACAGCCCAGCTTCCCCGGCATGATCGGACGGGTAGGCTGGCGCAATACCTCCGACCTGCTGCGGCTGAATCCCTACCAGTCGCTGTGGCAGGCGCTCGGTAAATACTTTCGCGATGAGCGGCTGCGCCAGCTCTTCGCCCGCTTCGCCACCTATTGCGGCTCCTCGCCATTTCACTGCCCGGCGACCCTGATGCTGGTCGCGCATGTGGAACACTCAGGCGTCTGGCTGATCGACGGCGGCATGAAGCGGCTTGCCGAGGCGCTTCAGAGCGCGGCGGAACGCAAGGGCGCAGAATTTCGCTTTTGCGCCGAGGCCAGCGAAATCATCGTCGAGAGCGGAAAGGTTGCAGGCGTCCTTCTGGCATCGGGCGAGCGGCTGGCGGCGAAGCGCGTGCTGGTTAACTCTGACTGCGGAGCGCTGGCTCATGGCGTGCTTGGACGCGCGGCGTCTGGTGCAGTGCCTCGCCTGCCTTACGCCCGCCGGTCCCTGTCCGCAGTCACGCTAGCCATGCTCGCGGAAACTGACGGCTTTCCGCTGGTGCGCCACAACGTCTTTTTCTCGCAGAATTACAAAGCCGAATTCGACGATATCTTCAAGCATGCGCGCGTGCCCGTCGAGCCGACCACTTATATCTGCGCGCAGGACCGCGACGATCGCGGCCTTATGAGCGCCAACGGGCACGCCGGAGAACGCCTGCTTCTCATCGTCAACGCGCCGCCTGTCGGCGACCGGCACACCATGAGCGAAAAGGAACTGGACCAGTGCAAGGAGCGGACATTTTCCCTGTTGGCGCGCTGCGGGCTAAGGGTTCGCAGCGCGCCCGAGAGCGTCGCAGTTTCGACCCCGGCGCATTTCGAGAAGCGGTTTCCCGGCACGGGCGGCGCGATCTACGGCGCGGCCTCGCATGGATGGCGGGCGTCCTTCAATCGGCCCGGCTGCAGGACCCGGATACCCGGCCTCTACCTGGCCGGGGGGAGCGCGCATCCGGGGCCTGGCGTGCCGATGGTGGCGATGTCGGGCCGGATGGCCGCACGCTGCATTCTGGCGGATTCAACTTCGACCGGGACGTTGCGCCCGGGGGCTACGCCTGGTGGTACCTCGACGGGCTGAGCGACGACGGCAAGCACGGCATCACCATCATCGCCTTTGTCGGGAGTGTGTTTTCGCCGTATTACGCATGGGCCGGGCGGCGCGATCCGCTCAATCACTGCGCCCTGAACGTTGCGCTCTACGGCAAGAGCGGGCATCGCTGGGCAATGACCGAGCGGCGCAAGAGGAGCGTGGCGCGCCGTTCGGACAGCTTTGTCATCGGACCGAGCAAGCTCCATTGGGACGGCGAGGCGCTCAC
>CAYVFK010000254.1:0-2851 GCA_964450925.1 uncultured Hyphomicrobiaceae bacterium
CAGGCCGCCGGGCACCTCGCTGCCGTCCTTCAGGCGCAGCGCCATGTCCTCGCCATCGGGGCCGACCAGCCCGACACGTAGCGGGATCGGCACCGGCTGCTTTTCCGGCTGGCCGGGTGAGGGCGCGTGTACCTGAGTTACATGCAGCGTCGCCGTCTTGGCCGTCGCGTCATGCTCGAAGCGGCAGACGATCTCCGGCGTGCCCGCCTGGTTGTACCAGCGCATGAATTGGCTCAAGTCGCGGTCGTTCGCATCGGCCATCGCGGCGATGAAATCCTCGACCGTCACGGCCTGGCCGTCGTGGCGCTCGAAATAGAGCTTCATGCCGGCCTGGAAGCCGTCCTCGCCCAGCATCGTGTGCAGCATCCGGCAAAGCTCGCCGCCCTTTTCATAGACGGTGAGCGTATAGAAGTTGTTGATCTCCACGAATGAGGAGGGCCGCACCGGGTGCGCCAGCGGGCCGGCGTCCTCGGTAAACTGGCGCGCGCGCAACAGCCGCACGTCCTCGATGCGCTTGACCGGGCGCGAGCGCTGATCCGCGGTAAACTCCTGGTCGCGGAACACCGTCAGCCCTTCCTTCAGGCAGAGCTGGAACCAGTCGCGGCAGGTGACGCGGTTGCCCGTCCAGTTGTGGAAATATTCGTGGGCGATGACAGCTTCAATCGCTTCGTAATCCGCGTCAGTGGCGATGTCGGGCCGCGCCAGGATCAGCTTGTCGTTGAAGACATTCAGGCCCTTGTTCTCCATCGCGCCCATGTTGAAGTCGGACACGGCGACGATCATGAAGATGTCAAGGTCGTATTCCAGCCCGAAGCGCTCCTCGTCCCAGCGCATCGCGGTCTTGAGGCTTTCCATCGCCCAGCCGCAGCGGCCCTCCTTGCCCGGCTCGACATAGATGCGCAGATCGACCGTGCGGCCCGACCGGGTGATGAAGGTGTCCTCGACGCAGGCGAGATCGCCGCCGACCAGCGCGAACAGGTAGGACGGCTTGGGGAACGGGTCTTCCCACACCGCATAGTGCCGGCCGCCGTCGAGGTCGCCGGATTCGACCGGGTTGCCGTTTGATAGAAGCACCGGCGCTTGCGACTTGTCCGCCTCGATGCGCACGCGGTATCGCGCAATCACGTCCGGCCGGTCGATGAAGTAGGTGATGCGGCGAAAGCCCTCCGGCTCGCACTGGGTGCAGTAGATGCCGTTCGAGCGGTAAAGCCCTTCAAGCGCCTCGTTGGCCTGGGGGTTGCAGGTCGTCTCGATTTCGACTTCGAATGGCCCGTCCGGTGTTGCGGGAAGCGTCAGCGCATGCTCGTCGAGCACATAGTCGTTGACGGCGGTGCCGTCCACCTTGAGCGAATGCAGTTCCAGCTTCTCGCCGTTCAGCGTCAGCGGGCCGGCCGGCGCATCGGGATGGTCGTTCGGCGTGACCTTCAGGCGCGCGCGAACTCGCGTGTTTTCCGGGGCCAACGCCACGTCGAGATCGACGCTTTCGATCAGATAGGGCGAGGGCCGATAATCCTTCAGGTGGATCGTGCGCGGCTCTTCAGTTTTCATGGCTCACCTCTTTGCTCATGTCTTGTGTACAGGTGAGCCAGCGCGATTCCAAGGACGGGCCGTCAGGAGCGCGCACAAAAAGCCGGACGGGGCGGCCCCATCCGGCGTGAGCAGCGGTGAGACGGAGAGACATTCAGCCTGCCGCGTAACCTGCCGTTCGGCAGTCCTGCGGCGCGCCTGTGCGCCACTTGGCGAGCCACTCCACCGCGCTGGAGAAGCCGCCGAACGTATAGACATGCAAGCCGTGAACCTTCGCGCCTTCGCTCTCGCTGGCAAGCCGGTGGACGAGATCGTCCGGCACGGCCGTGTCGCTCAGCCGGGCCAGCTTCACGCCGTATTTGCGCATCGCGCGGAAAGACGCCTTTGCGCCCGTCAGCCCTGCGAATTTCATCAGCGTCTTCATGCTGGTGGGGCCAGCGACCCCAACGTGCAGCGGCAGTTCGATGCCACGGTCCGCAATATTGCGACGCCATGCCATCAGGTTATCCGGGTCAAGCACGAACTGGGTAACAAGCCGGAAATTCGCCGGGCTTTGTCTTGCGTAAGCGGATTTCCAGTCCAGCGCGTCGCTGACTGCTTCGCCGTATACGCCGGGGATGCCTTCGGGTTGGCCGCCGACGAAAATCGTCTCGATGCCATATTCCTCCAGCAGCCCGGTTTCCAACACGGCCATGCTGTTTTCGAACGGTCCAGCCGGCTCTTCCGGATCGCCAGCGATGACCAACACCTCACGGACGCGTACCTGCTCGCGAAGTGCTGCCAGCGTATCGGTCAGTTCGTCGCGTGAGCGCAGCCGGCGCGCGGCGATATGCGGCACTGGCTCCATGCCCTCGCCTCGCAAGCGCGCAGAGAGCGGGATGCAATCCGCGAACTCGGCCTTCGGCAGAAACGGGACAAAAACGCGCGCGCCCGCAGGCATCAACTCGCGGAAATCGCCGATCTTGCTGGCGGTGCTTGGGATGATCTCGATAGACGCGTTGCGGGCCAGGCAGCCGGCGCGCTCTTCCACGCTCAGTTCCGGCAAGGCCGAGGCATTAAAACCAGCGGGCATCTCATCTGGCTCCTCGCCGGCGCGCGCTGCCTCGGCTTCCATCTCATCGTAAACGCTCATCGCCATCCCCGCCTTCCGTGTCGCTTCAGCGCCGTGCCGTGAAGTATCGCCGCGCCTGCATGGTTCGGGGTGACTACCGTTCCATGCTAAAGCCTTGCGACGATACGATATTCAGGGTACTGCGCCGGACCGGCCGCGACCGGCCCGTCCGCGCCGCAGTCATGACGATTTGCGACATCGCCGCGCGTCAGG
>CAYVFK010000255.1:0-2840 GCA_964450925.1 uncultured Hyphomicrobiaceae bacterium
ATCGACCCGGAACACATGGATTTCTACGGCTCGGAGCGCGCGCTGCACAGCGCATTTCGACGTTTTTTCGAGCAGATCCCGTATTATGGGGCGGTTGTGGCCGGGGTCGACCATCCGGTAGTGCGCAAGATGCTGGATGAGTTGGGGCCGCATTTCGGTGGCCGGCGGCTTCTGCGCTACGGCCATGCGCCGGATGCCGATTTGCGGCTTGAGCAAGTCCGCGAGATCGGCGGCGGGGTGATGTTCGATGCGCGACTGGGTGGGCGGGTGCGCGGCGGCGCACGGCTTCTTGAAAGGCTCCGGCTGCCGATCCCTGGCGAATACAACGCGTTGAACGCGCTCGCCGCCATTGCGGTGATGACCGAAATCGGCCTGCGCGATGAAGCCATCGAAGAAGGATTGCGCAGCTTCTGCGGCGTGGCGCGGCGCTTCACGCCCGTCGGAGAGTGGAACGGCGTATCGGTCTATGACGATTACGCGCACCACCCTGTAGAGATCGCCGCCGTTCTGAAAGCGGCGCGGCGCGCGACGCGCGGACGTGTGATCGCGGTCATGCAGCCGCATCGCTATTCCCGTCTGAGTGGGCTGCTCGACGCGTTTGCTGATTCCTTCATGGATGCGGATATTGCGATCATTACGCCGGTCTATGCCGCCGGCGAAACCGGAAATGGCATCGACCACCGTACACTGCTGGAGCGCGTGCGAGCATGCGGGCACGGCCACGCGCTGGAGATTGACGGCGAGGAGGCGCTGGCCCCGACCATCGCGGAGCTTGCCCGCCCCGGCGATCTGGTCATCGGGTTGGGCGCAGGGACCATCACCAACTGGGCGAAAGCGCTGCCGGAGCAGTTGCGCGCGTTGACCGCGCGGCAGGTTGCGCGCGCTGGCGCGGCGGAGTAGCGCATGACGGCCAAGACCGCGATACCAGAAGCGGCGGACTTGAGCGGGCTGGCCGCCGAACTGGCCGAAGCGTTGCCCGGCTTGCGTGGGCGTCTTCGCGCGGGTGTCAGCATGGCGGAGATCACCTGGTTCCGTGTCGGCGGTCCGGCGGAAGTGCTTTTCACGCCAGCGGATGAAGCCGATCTGAGCTACTTTTTGCAGGGCACGCCCGGCGAGGTGCCGGTCACGGTCGTCGGCGTTGGCTCCAACCTGCTGGTGCGCGATGGCGGCGTGCCCGGCGTGGTGATCCGGCTCGGGCGCGGCTTTAATGAGATCGATGCGCTGGACGACGCGCGCATACGCTGCGGCACGGCGGTGCCGGATGTGCGCTTGGCGCAGGCGGCCGCGAAAGCGGAGATCAGTCGTCTGGCATTTTATCGTGGGATTCCCGGCTCAATCGGCGGCGCGCTGAGGATGAACGCTGGCGCACACGGGACCGAAACGCGCGATGTGCTGATCGAGGCGCGCGCGGTTGATCGGCGCGGAAAGCTTCATGTGCTCAGCGTGGATGAACTCGGCTACGGCTATCGCCATTGCGGCGCGCCGGTGGATTTCATCTTTACCCAGGCGACCTACCAAGGTGAGCCCGGGGTGCGCGCAGAGATCGAAAAGGCCATGGAAAAAGTTGCTGACTATCGTGAGGAACACCAGCCCACCAAGGCGCGCACGGGCGGCTCGACGTTCAAGAATCCGCCGGGCCATAGTGCATGGCGGCTTGTTGACGCGGCGGGATGTCGAGGCTTGCGAATAGGCGGCGCGCATGTGTCTGAACTACACTGCAACTTTCTGATCAACGACGGCGAGGCGACGGCCGCTGATATTGAGGGTTTGGGCGAAACGATCCGCGAACGCGTAGAGGCAACCAGCGGTTTGCGCCTGGAGTGGGAGATCAAACGTATCGGCGTATCGCGATCGGGCGGCAGCACCGGCGTCTGACCCGCGCGTTGACACGGACGCAATACGCCGTCAAGGTTGCAATGAGATGTGCAATTCACACATCACGTGCATCGGATGCAGCCTCAGGTTGCAGGTTCGGTTTGCTGGACCGTACCTAGGAGGCGTGCTGCTGCCAAAGGATCGTCGTCTTTCTCCAGAAATATTACAGTCGTGATTGATCGCGGCTCTGAGCCTGAATACGAGCTTCTTCGTGCGCCACGTCAATCAGATAGGTGAGGAAGACAAGATTGGCGTTTGATGCAATCGTACTCAATTCTGCCAGAAGGTCGCAAATGTATTGGGAGCATTGCTGTTCATCGTACATTGCCACATCTGTGTTCGCAGCATGTCTATTCAGCCTTGAGATGGCTTCTGTCAGTTTCTGCTCAGGCTCTAGGGTCTGCTCATCTTGATCGCGCGCGACGTTCAGTGTAGAGCGGTTCATTGTGTGCTCCCGTCGTCTTAAAGGATTTGTTAATGCCAAAGATCACCTCGTGGACATCAGATTACACGCCGAGGTTGTTGATGACAAGGAAACTCGCGCAATAAGTGACATTGAATTGACAGGCTGGCCAAAAATCCACAGTTCTTCCTCGGGATCGCACGGCGCCACCCGCGTCGCACGCAACGCCGAAAAGGCCGAAATACGAGCGCATTGATGAACGTTGTTATCGTCGAGTCCGCTGCGAAGGCGAAAACCATCAACAAGTACCTGGGCCGGGATTACAAGGTGATCGCGTCCTATGGGCATGTCAGCGATTTGCCCGCGAAGGACGGCTCGGTGGAGCCGGACAAGGATTTCGCGATGCACTGGCGGGTCTCGCCGGACTCGACAAAGGTGATCCGCGAGATCGTCAGCGAAGTGAAAAAGGCCGACCGGTTGATCCTCGCCACTGACCCGGATCGCGAAGGCGAGGCGATCTCGTGGCACCTGCTGCGCATCCTTGAGGAGAAAAAAGCGCTCA
>CAYVFK010000256.1:0-2837 GCA_964450925.1 uncultured Hyphomicrobiaceae bacterium
CGCCGAACTCGCGCAGCGCCTTGTCCTGGATCATGTCGCCGGAGGTCTTGATGATTACGACCTCGAAATCCGCCTCGCTCATGCCATGCGCGGCGCATAGCCGCTCGCGCAACTCATACACCTGTTTGAGCGCCAGATTGCTGCCGCGTGTGCCAATGCGTATCGGTTTTTCACCTGTCAAAACCGTCTCCTCCATCGATGTTGTGTGCCGGCGTCGGCCCGACCGCAGGATGCAGATGGCTCGCCAAGGCTCTCGATTTTCCTGTTGCGCCAACGCATGACCTGTTTATCCTCACGCCTTTACCAGCTTGGAACCCGCGTTGCCAGCGGCGCGCCGATCAAAATGACGTCCCCCCAACCAGCGCCGGGCCAGACCGTGCTCGGGATCGAAACCAGTTGCGACGAGACAGCCGCAGCCGTGGTGCGCCGCGGCGCGGACGGGCGTGGGCAAATTCTGTCGAACCTCGTACGCTCGCAGATCAACGATCATGCCGCGTTCGGCGGTGTTGTGCCAGAGATTGCCGCGCGCGCACATGTCGAGGTGCTGGACCGGATGGTGGCGGCCGCGCTAAGCGATGCCCGTCTCGGCTGGGCGGATGTGTCGTGCGTGGCTGCGACGGCCGGGCCTGGTCTGGCTGGCGGGCTGCTGGTTGGACTGACCACGGCAAAGGCGATCGCGCTGGTGCATGACCTGCCGCTAATCGCGCTCAATCATCTCGAAGCGCATGCGCTGACGGTTGGGCTCACGGACAATGTACTGCCGCCCTATCTGATGCTGATCGTCTCCGGCGGACACAGCCAGTTCATCGTCGTGCGCGATGTCGGCGCATATGAGAGGCTTGGGACCACCCTGGACGATGCGCTCGGCGAGGCGTTCGACAAAACCGCGAAGCTCCTGGGGCTGGGTTATCCCGGCGGTCCGGCAGTGGAGCGCGCGGCCGCCACCGGCGATGCCCGGCGGTTCGACTTCCCCACGCCAATGGTCGGGCGGGCGGAGCCGCATTTCTCCTTTGCCGGGCTGAAAACGGCGGTGCGGCAAGCGGCGCACGCGCTCGCGCCAGCAAGCGATCAGGACATTTCGGACATCTGCGCGTCGTTTCAGCGCGCGGCGGTTGCAGCGGTAGCCGATCGCGCCGCCACGGCGATGCGATTGTATCAGCAGCGCGCAGGGATGGATGCGCCGCGCTATTTCGTTGTCGCAGGCGGCGTGGCGGCGAATGCGACGCTGCGCACTGCGCTGGAGCAGGTGAGTGCGGCAAACGGCTTTTCCCTCTACGTACCGCCGCCACATCTGTGCACGGACAATGCTGTGATGGTCGCCTGGGCCGGGGCGCTGTGGCTTTCGCGTGGGCGTGCTGATCCGCTAGACGCGCCGGCGCGCGCGCGTTGGCCATTGGATGCGAATGCGCCAAGAGCCATCGGCGCGGGGGTCAAAGCTTAGTCTTTATATCGACGGGAGAGGCGGGAGATGACCTATCAGAAGATCGGGGTCGTTGGCGGCGGGGCGTGGGGCACGGCGCTCGCCCAGTCCGCACGGCGGGCAGGGCGCGAGGTACTGCTATGGGCCTACGAACTGGAGACCGTCGAGGACATTAACGAGCATCGCACCAACAGGGTCTATCTGCCCAATGTGACGCTGGACCGGGGCATCCACGCGACCGCCAAAACCTCTGAGATGGCCACGTGTGATGTGCTGCTGATGGCGGTGCCGACGCAGTTCACCCATGCGATTTCCGCGGAGATCGGGCCTTACCTGAAGGGAGGAACGCCCGTGCTCGCCTGTTCGAAGGGTTTTGAGCAGGAGACGCAACGCTTCCTGACAGAGGTGCTGGCAAAGACGCTGCCCGGAGCGGCGCTTGGTGTGCTGTCAGGGCCGAGCTTCGCCGCGGAGGTAGCGCGCAACCTGCCGACTGCGCTGACGCTGGCGGTGGCGGACGAGGCGTTGGGGCGCGAACTCGCCGAGGCGCTGGGCCATCGGAATTTCCGGCTTTACTGGACGGATGACGTGCGCGGCGTCCAGATCGGCGGGGCGGTGAAGAATGTGCTGGCAATCGCCGCCGGGATCGTGGTTGGGCGCGCGCTCGGCGACAGCGCCCACGCGGCCGTGACCACACGCGGCTTTGCCGAGTTGCGTCGTTTCGGCGTTGCGCTTGGCGGCCAGCCAGAGACGCTCACCGGTCTGTCAGGGCTTGGCGACCTGATGTTGACCTGCTCCAGCACGAAATCGCGCAACATGTCGCTTGGCAAGGCGCTGGGCAAGGGCCGCACGCTGGAGGAGGTACTGGGTGCGCGCCGATCGGTCAGCGAAGGGGTTTACACTGCCGGCGCTGTTGTCGAACTGGCGCGCAAGCATGAGGTGGAGATGCCAATCTGCGCGGCAGTCTGCGATGTGCTGAACAGGCGCATGAGCATCGACGACGCCATCGAATCGCTGCTGTCGCGCCCGGCTCGTCCGGAACCGGATATGCTGACGCTTTCAGCCGGTTGACATTGGCTGCGGCTGGCGGCATGGTCTCGCGTATGAGTAACTTCCGAATTACGAGCGCCCTGCGACTTAAGGGCCCGGCCGCTGCATAGCGGGCCGGGAGCCGCAGGGCATTGCGCGCATTCTCAGCGCTTTTCTTGACCGCTCGTAATCTGGAAGGATCACATTCCATGACCGTCATGCCGATGCCGCGTGCTGCACAAAGCGCGCCGTTTTCCTTATCTACCGCCCAGACCCGAACCGGCGCCGCGCCCGTGTGCGTTCTGCGCGTGTGCGGCGAGGCCGACGCGAACATCCTGGCGCGGATCATCCAACCGATGGTCAAGCTTGACCTGATGCCGCGCGCGCTGAA
>CAYVFK010000257.1:0-2806 GCA_964450925.1 uncultured Hyphomicrobiaceae bacterium
GTGTAGGTCGAAAACGCGCCGTCCTTGCCGCCGCGCCAGACATCCACGCGCAATTTACGCGATTGTTCGGTTCCGGCAGGTTTCTCCAGCGTCTCTTGCATTGGTCTAGTGTGCTCCTGGCGCATCCTGCGCGAAGACCGGCGCGGGCTGCGCATCCAGCTTGACGTTGATGCAAGCCGGCTTGCCGCTCGACAGTGCGCGCTCCAGCGCGGGCTGCAACCCTTCGGCCGAGGTCACATATTCCCCGTGCGCGCCCAGCCCTTCGGCCGCGAGGTCATAGCGCGTTGGCAGCAGGTCACAGCCGGTCTGCCGGTCCATGCCGAATTCGCGGATCTGCAGCATCCGCTCGGCGTTCCAGCACGCGTCGTTGCCGATCACGAAGATCGCGTTCGCGCCCTCGCGCACGGCGGTATCGAGTTCGCCGAGGTAGAAGCCGGCGGTGCCGTCGCCCAGCGTGCAGATCACGGTGGCGTCGGGGTCGGCGATCTGAGCGCCGATGGCATTGCCCATTGCGCTGCCAATCGCAGCGGAAACGCCGTTCATGACGCGGCGCGGCGCGTTGATGAAGCCCTGCATCCACTGACCAAATTCGCCGCCGTCGGCGACATAGATCGCGTTGTCGGCGCTCTCCACGGCCTGTTGCAACACCCGCCCGACCTCCCAGGGGGCGGCGCCTTCGCCGGATGCCGGGGGCGGATCGAAGTCGCGATTGGCGAGCGCCTGCTCGACCTCCGACGGCCAGCCATTGCGTCCGCTCACGCTCTTCGCCGCGCGGATGAGGCGCTCGGCGCAGAGGTCCGCATCAGCTATGATCCGCCCGGTGAGCCGGTGCTCAAGTGCGCGTTCGGCCCGATCAAGCGCTAAGGCATCCGGTGCGATGGCGAAGACCTTGGCCCGGGATGCAAACACGCCTTCCTCGCCGAAACGGACGGTGTAGTCAAACCGCTTGCCGAGGCTGACGATCAGATCGGCCTGCGAGAGCATATCGGCGAATCGCCCCAGCGCAGGATCGCGCAGAGCACGGGGGCTTTCCATTGGAACGACCGGCGCGCCCGTGGCCTCGCAGAGCGCGCTCAGCAGATTACCGGCACGCGTGTAGGTCATTGCGGGGCCCGTGAGGACCATGGGGCGCTCGGCAGCCGCGAACGCCTCTGTCAATGTGTCGATGTCGCTTTCGCGCGGCGGGTTGGGCTGGCGGGCAAATGCTTCCACGGGCGGCAGTGTCGCGTCGGTCTGCGCCGTCAGCACATCGGCGGGCAGCGCGAGATGCACCGGGCCGGGCCGCCCAGAGCGCGCTATGCTTATCGCCCGCGCCAGATCCTGCCCGAGCGTGTGCGCGCTTCTCAGGCGGATGGTGTATTTGGTGACCGGCGCAGCCATGGCGCATTGGTCGAGCTCATGAAATGCGCCAAGACCATCGCGCGCGAGCGGTGAATCGCCGCTCAGCAGCACCACCGGCGTCTCCGACGTGTACGCCGAATACATCGCCGACAACGCGCCCGCGAAGCCCGGTCCTGCGGTGACCATCGCGACGCCAATATCGCTGGTCAGCTGAGCGTGCGCCTCCGCCATAAACACCGCCCCGGCTTCGTGCCGCGTGTGAACGAGGCGCAGGTCAGTGTCGAGCGCGGCGTCGAAAATCGACATGATCTGGTTGCCGGACAGTGCGAACACCGTCTTGACGCCGCTTTTGGCCAATGACTGGGCGACAATATCGGCGCCTCTCATCCGCTCTCCTCCCTTGGCTGCGCGACCCGCAAGCCTTGCATTCGTTAATCGGTACGCTAGAAGTTTTTGCACACTCAATCAAGCCCCCTATCTTTTGAGTGAGACTCAACGCAAGCGAGGTCGGGAGCGGGCCGATGGACGTGAAGTCTCTTTACACGCTGGTCGCCATAACCGATCACGGGAGCTTCGGCGATGCTGGCCGGGCGGTCGGCCTGTCCACATCGGGGGTGAGCCTGCAAGTGCGCGCGCTTGAGGACGAGCTCGGCATGACGCTGTTCGACCGCAGCACCCGGCCGCCGCGCCTCACCGATCAGGGCCGCGCCTTCGTCCAGCGCGCCCGCGAGGTTCTTGCCGCTTGGGAAAACCTGAGCGAGAGCCTCAAGCGCGATGCGACGCGTGGCATGTTGCGGGTGGGAGCGGTCCATACCTCGGTGTCGAGCATCGTGCCGCCGGCGCTGGCCCGGCTCCAGGCGCGCACGCCTGACCTGCACATTCATCTGATGACCGCGCTGTCGCACGAGCTTGAGGACGCATTGAAGCGCGGGACGCTGGACGCGGCGATCCTGTCGCGCCCCGCCACAGTCGAGCCGGCGCTGCGGTACCGGACGGTGATCCAGGAGCCGCTGGCTGTCATCGCGCATGAGAGCCTGGAGGGCAGCAGCGACCGCGAGCTTCTGGAGCGTCATCCCTACGTGCGGTTTAACCGATTTGCGCGCGTGGCCCGGCAGGTGGAGGCCGAATTCGCCCGGCGAGAGATTGTGATCAGTTCCCGCATGGAGGTAGATACGCTGGAGGGTGTGGTGCGACTGGTCGGAAGTTTGCTCGGCGTGTCTGTGGTGCCAGTGCCGCGGGTCGAATTTCAGTTCCCGCCAGAAATCCGCACAGTGCCGTTTGGCGCGCCGCCGATCATGCGCGAGCTCGGGCTGATCGAGCCGGCGGTGAATGCGCGCTCGCACTTCTGCGATCTGCTGTATGAAGAGCTTGCAGCGCTCGCGGCTGGCGATCTGCAATCGACCCGCGAAAATGGTACCGCTGCCCCGGCTCGAACGGGGGACCTCTAGATCCACAATCTAGCGCT
>CAYVFK010000258.1:0-2789 GCA_964450925.1 uncultured Hyphomicrobiaceae bacterium
ACGGCGCGATCACCGATAACCTGACATGGAACGCGACGTTTCGCTATACAGACGCAGAGCAGGCCCAGAAGTATCACGAGCCGCGCGCGCTGATCGACAGCGACGGCGACGGCGAAATCGATCTGGTTGGCCGCGAATTTCGCGACCAGACCCGCACCGAGGAACAATATACTTTCGGCGCCAATGCCATCTGGTCGGCCGATCTCGGCCCGGTCCAGAACCGCTTGCTGAGCGGTTTCGAGTATTTTGACGGCACAAACGAATTCCTCTCCGGCAGAGCGAACCTGAGTGCGGATTTCATCACACGGTTCCTCACGGGCACAAGCCTGCCCAGCGACATTATCCCGTTGGAACTCAGCGCGACGCCGAATTACGGGGTGACAGATCCCACGCAGTACAACATCGGGTTCGCCCCTCTTCGCGTGACCGATACAACGCGCGAAGGCTTCTATCTGCTCGACGAGGTGACGATCGGCCCGGTGATCCTGTCAGGCGGTATTCGGTTCGACTGGTTCAGCAACGGCGACCTGGACGAAAGCGATGAGACACTGCGCTTCGGCGCGATCTACAAGATTCGCGATGACATATCACTGTTTGCACAATGGGCCGACAGTTTCGTGCCGCAAAGCGAGGGCGATCAAAACCCCCAGCGCGGCGGGCCGTTTGCCCCGGTCACCGGTGAGATTATTGAAGCCGGGATCAAGACCAGCCTTGCCAATGGCGGGGTGCGCACCAGCCTTTCCGTCTACGAGATCAAACGGCAGAATTTCCTCCAGCTGCTGCTCGATGAAAACGGACAAACCGTCGATGTCGGAAATGATGGTCTGGACGATCTCACCGCGCTGGGCGAGGTGACCAGTCGCGGCGCAGAATTTGACGTCGTTGCCGACCTGACCGATAACTGGGTCTTCACGCTGGCTTATGCCTACAACGACACCAAGATCACCGAGGACAATGGCACGGGCGGTTTCCGCAACAGTGTCGGCACCCGCTTTGCCAATGCGCCGGAGAACCAGCTTGGCCTGTGGACTCGATATCAGGTGCCCTCGATCGACACCGCCTTTGCCTTTGGCGCAGATTTCGTTGACGAACAGGTCAGCCTGTCCGGGCAAACGGTCAAGGATTTTGTGGTGTTCGATGCCTCGATCATCTGGGAGCCCGATCCGATCAAGATCCAGCTCAGGATCGATAATATCTTCGATAAAACCTATGCCCGTAGCGGTTTCATCGAACGCACCGGCCATTTCCCCGGTGAACCCCGGTCGGTATTTGTAGAGGTCGGCTACAATTTCCTATGAATTTTGAATATCGACCGGCTGCTCCAGTTCAACGTCAAGCACCTGTTCGACCGCGTCTACGTGAAACCCGGCTTTCTCGAACACACCGGCCATTTTACCGTCGACTGACGGCGGATCGTCGCATCATTGACCCATGATTTCCGATACGTACTGAATCCGAGATATCCATGGCGATTCCGCGGCGCGTATTCTTTGACCTGCATAGCTGGGCCGGGCTGAAAATCAGTCTGTTCATGTTCTTTATCGCGTTCACCGGCACGCTGGCGGTGTTCGCCCACGACATCGACTGGCTGATCACGCCCGAGATGCGGGTCGAAATGGCCGATTCGCGGGCCAGTTTTGGCGACTTGTTCGAGGCGGCGCGTACGCGCTATCCAGACTGGACGCCGTTCTATATGTCCGAACCGTTCGAGCCGTGGTTTGCCGCTGAGCTCATTGCCTTTACTCCGGACGAAGAACGTCGGCGTATCTACATCGACCCCTACCGCGGCGAAGTCACCGGCGACGTAAACTGGTTCAGCGCCCACCGCATTCTGCGCGAGACCCACCGCCATCTGATGTTGCCGACGAAGATCGGTGTACCCATTGTGTCGCTGCTGGCCATCCCGCTGCTGATCTCGGCAATTACCAGCTTCTGGATCTACAAACGTTGGTGGAAGGGGTTCTTCAAGAAACCGCGCGCCGGCCGCAAGAGACGCTTCTGGGGCGATCTCCATCGACTGACCGGCGTGTGGTCGCTCGCCTTCTTGTTCATCATCGCGCTGACCAGCCTGTGGTATCTGGTCGAGTCGCTCGGCGGCCACGCACCACCGGCCGCCACAATGCCGCGCGGCGATTCCGACCGGCCGCCGTCGCAGATCACTGGCGCCGATCTCGACGCCATGATCGAGCAGGCACGGGAGAGCTACCCCGGCCTGGAGATCGACAACATCCGATTTCCGCTCAATCACGGCCAACCGGTCGCTTTGCTCGGCCAGACCGATGTGTTGCTGGTGCGTCCTCGCGCCAATGCCATCGCCTTCGATCCGGACGACGGCGAAGAAGTCCACCGCCACTACGCCGGGGACCTCAACATCCACCAGCGCATCGGCGAGGCTGCCGACCCGCTGCACTTCGGCACTTTCGGCGGACTGACCACGCGCATCCTGTGGTTCATCCTCGGCCTGGGCATGAGCGCGCTGAGCCTGAGCGGGGTCTATCTGTACGGGCTGCGCGTGGTCAAAAGCGACGCGCCGCACCGGGCTGAGCGCAAGGCCGAAGCGCCGGCGTGAGCACCCGCGGCAAGGGGCCGTGGTGGCGAGCCTGGCACGGAATGGGGCGCTGGCGCTGGCTGTGCCTGGCGCTGATCGGGATCTGGATCGTGACGTTTGTTGTCCGCTATGGGCCCTGAATGTGGCAATACTTCTGATTGTATTAGTAGGTTCCTTAGCAAGCCCCGTTTTCCGATGGTCAAGCTACTTGCGGGAACCGAAGCCGTAGAGGGTCATTGCC
>CAYVFK010000259.1:0-2780 GCA_964450925.1 uncultured Hyphomicrobiaceae bacterium
GGCGATCTGACGGACCACCTCACCGGCCGGCACCGAGCGCGATGGCCCGCGGCCAAAGGGAATGATGCAGAATGTGCAGCGGTGATCGCAGCCGTTCTGAATCTGCACAAAGGCGCGGGCGCGGCCGCCGAACCCGGCAATCATGTGGCCCGCAGTCTCGCGCACGGACATGATGTCGTTGATGAGCGTGCGCGGGGCATCGCCTGTGCTCAGCCGCTCGAAGGTGCCGCGTTCCATTTTCTCGGCGTTGCCGATGACATGATCGACCTCCGCCATCTCGGTGAAGCGTTCCGGCTCGGTCTGCGCGGCGCAGCCGGTGACAATGATGCGCGCAGCCGGATTGTCGCGCCGTGCGCGGCGGATCGCCTGCCGCGCCTGGCGCACGGCCTCGCCCGTCACGGCGCAGGTGTTGATGATGACCGCGTTGTCCAGCCGGACGGCTTCGGCGTGTTCCGCCATCGCCTGGCTCTCATTGGTGTTGAGCCGACAGCCGAAGGTGATGATGCGCGCGCTCATCTCAGGTCACCTCGCGGAAGCTGGCGAGCGCGCCCTCGGGTGTCAGCACGATCTCGCCGCGATGCTCCCATGCGACCGGCCCGGTCATGATGATGTGATCGTCGCCCGCCCGCCAGTCGATGTCGAGCACGCCGCCTGGCAGGTTGACCTTGACATGCCGGTTCGCTCGGCTGGTCCGCGCCGCCGCAACGGCAACCGCGCAAGCCGCCGTGCCGCATGCGCGCGTCAGCCCCGCGCCGCGCTCCCAGACGCGCAAGCTAATGCTCTCCGGGCCGTCGACCTGCGCCAACGACACGTTCACACGCTCGGGGAATAAAGGGTGCCGCTCCAATGCCGGGCCGATCCGCGCGAGGTCAACTGCCTCTGCGTCATCGACCCAGAAGATGCAGTGTGGGTTGCCAACATTCACAACGCTTGCCAGGCCCAGCTGGAACACATCTCTCTCCGCTGCACCCGCGCCCGCCGGCCCAATGAAGACCGCGCGCGTGTCATCCACCGGATGCGCCAGCGGAATGTCGATCCAGTCAAATTTTGGCGCGCCCATGTCCACCGATGCGGCCTGCGGACCCATCGTCTCGGCGGCGAGCACGCCTGACGCCGTCTCGATCGTGCAACTTCCCGTGCCCGTCTCCTGCGCAAGAAGCACGGCGACGCAGCGCGAGACGTTGCCGCATGCACCGGCTTGCGAGCCATCCGCGTTGAAAATGCGCATGAACACATCGGCCTTGTCCGATGGCTCCAGCGCCACAACCTGGTCGCAGCCGACTCCCCCAGCCCGCTCTGCCAGCGCACGCGCAAGCGACGAGGTCACGCGACACCCATCTATCCGCGTGTCGAGGATAGCGAAATCATTGCCGAGACCGTTCATCTTCCAATAGCCGATGCGGTCTATGGACTGGGCGCGGAGGACATTGCTCATGGCTGAGTTATAGGAAGGGAAGCGGCGCTGCGCAATTCCGCTGGACTTACAGCGACACGTGCGAGCGCGAACGAGGCGCGAGGATTTGTCGCGCATCCAGGTGAAACTACTTGCATATGGTGCGCTGCAACGTGATTATGGGGATTCACCAAGTCAGTCGAGCGGGCCATGACGTCATATTGCGGATTTCGCCTAAGCACCCGGCTCAAGTGTGGCCGCGTCTCGCGGGCTGGAGGCCGGGCATGATCGGGATCGTCATCATCACCCACGGCAATCTGGCGCGCGAGTTTCGCGCTGTTCTGGAGCATGTGGTCGGGCCACAGGACCAGATTGCGGCAATCGCCATCGCGCCTGACGACGATATGGAAGAGCGGCGCGAGGCAATATTGCGGGCCATGAAATCGGTCGACACGGGTGATGGCGCTGTCTTGCTCACCGATATGTTTGGCGGAACGCCTTCAAACCTGGCAATATCCGCGATGAATGGTGCGGATGTCGAAGTGATTGCCGGAGTCAATTTGCCGATGCTCATCAAACTTGCGCGTGTGCGTGAGGAAAACCGGCTCCACGAGGCGGCAGACCAGGCGCGCGAGGCCGGCCAGAAATATATTCGCGTCGTGAGTGATATGCTTGCGGGTAGCTAGCGACGATCGCGCGCGGGCGGGACACCGGGGGGCCGCCTTGCGACAGATGAATTCGAGCATCGAGGAACATGTCCGATCCGACCGACACCGACTTGCCCGGCGACGGCGTCTATCATTGCCTGGCTGAAGTTCAGATCCGCAACAGACGCGGCCTGCACGCGCGCGCGACGTCCAAATTTGTCAAACTCGCTGAAAAGCACGATGCGGATGTGACCGTCACGAAGAACGGGGAGAGCGTCAATGGCGGCTCGATCATGGGGCTGCTGACCCTGGGCGCGGCGCAAGGCTCCACCATTCTGATCGAGACGAAAGGCCCCGAGGCCGAAGAGGCCCTAGAGGCGCTCATTGGTCTGGTCGAAGCCGGATTTTACGAAGATGAAAATGGTGAAACTCCGCCCACGCGGGATTGAGCGCGGCGGTAACGCTGTCCTGCTGCCGGGCATTTTCGCCTGCTGGATATAAACTCATCTTTATATGTTTATTGCCCTTCGCGTTCGCGATGGGTATAGCTGGGCGATGCCGCGCCGCCGGGCCACTCCCATGCGGCTCACACACGCGAATGGAAAACGGGTCAAGATGCAAGATTACGCGATCAAGGATATTTCGCTGGCCGAGTATGGCCGTAAAGAAATCGACATTGCCGAGACCGAGATGCCCGGTCTGATGGCGCTGCGCGAGGAGTTCGGCGCGTCGCAGCCGCT
>CAYVFK010000260.1:0-2767 GCA_964450925.1 uncultured Hyphomicrobiaceae bacterium
ATCGCGGCCGGAGAAGTCATCGCGGCCGGAGAAGTCATCGCGACTGGCAAAGGATGCAGCGGCCTGTTCACTATGGTCGCCTTCGTAAGGCGCAGGCCGCCAGCCCCTTTCTTCAGGTTCATCTGGCGCGTCCCAGTCAAACGGATCATCCTGCTCCGGCCACGATGCTTGCTGTCCGCTGCCCGCATATCCGCCATCGCGACCAAAATTATCGTGCGGCGGCCCGCTTTGCCACTCATCTGTAAACGGGTCGCGCGCAGTTGGTGTGTCGTAGCCCTGGCTGTACCGCTCGGCCGGATCAGGATAGCGCCAGTCGTTGCTGGCACCCTCTTCGTGCCCCCAATCCGGTGCGTTGGGCCGAGGGTGCGGCCGGCGGAGACGCCCTCGCGGAAATCCGTTGGAGTCGTCTGAACGTGGCATGTCATTCCCCTCGCGCTTCAAATTCTTCAAGCTGTCCGGCCGCGCCGTCCGGCGCACCGACGAGACGCTCGCGCCCTGCGGCGCGCGAGAACGCTGTTAACGCATTTCGTTGACGGCTTCGACGCCGAGAATTCCCAGACCGGTGCGCAGCACATCCGCGGTGGCTGCAACTAGAGCCAAACGCGCCATGGTTACATTTTTGTTACGCTCAACGATAAATTTCGATTGTGGCGACTCTTTGCCACGATTCCAAAGGGCATGAAAGTCACTTGCGACATCATGTAAATAAAATGCGATTCGGTGTGGTTCGTGAGCGTGCGCCGCCGCCTCGATCGTCCGCGGGAAATGCGCCAGACGCTTGACCAGCGCCAACTCGAATTCGTCCGTCAACAGGTTTAAATCAGCGCCGAGCAGCGCCGCGCGGCTGATGTCGAGATCGGGGATATCCGCTTGCGCGTTGCGGAAAACCGACTGCGCGCGAGCGTGGGCGTACTGCACGTAGAAGACCGGGTTGTCCTTCGACTGCTCCTGCACCTTGACGAAATCGAAGTCGAGCGGCGCGTCGTTCTTGCGGTACAGCATCATGAAGCGCATTGATGGCGCGCCGACCTCGTCCACCACTTCGCGCAGCGTCACAAAAGTGCCGGCGCGCTTCGACATCTTCACCGGCTCGCCGCCGCGGAACAGCTTGACGAGCTGGCAGATCTTCACGTCCAGCTCGCTCTCGCCGCCAGTCAGCGCCCTGACCGCCGCCTGCATCCGCTTGACGTAGCCGGCATGGTCCGCGCCGAGCACGTTGATCATCTGCTTGAAGCCGCGGCGAAACTTATCGCGGTGATAGGCCATGTCGGCGGCGAAATATGTATAACTGCCGTCAGCCTTCACAAGCGGACGGTCGGTGTCGTCGCCAAACTCGGTCGCCTTGAACAGCAGTTGCTCGCGATCCTCCCAATCCTCCGGCAGCTTGCCCTTGGGCGGCTCCAGCCTGCCGCGATACACATAGCCCTGCGCCTCCAGATCGGTGATCGTCTGCCCAACCAGGTCGCCGTCCTTGGTCAGCGACTTTTCTGAAAAGAACACGTCGTGGTGGATGCCAACCGCCGCCAGATCTTCGCGGATCATCTCCATCATCATAGCGATGGCCGTGGTCCGCACGAGGGGGAGCCAGTCAGCTTCATCGGCAGTGAGCAGAGCATCACCGTGTTTTTCCGCCAGCGCCTGCCCAACCGGCACCAGATACGCGCCAGGATAGAGGCCCTCGGGGATCTGTCCGATATCCTCACCAAGCGCCTCGCGGTAGCGCAGATAAGCTGAGCGCGCCAACACATCGACCTGGGCGCCGGCGTCGTTGATGTAATATTCGCGGGTGACGTCATGGCCCGTGAACGCCAGCAGGTTGGCAAGCGCGTCGCCAAACACAGCGGAACGCGAATGGCCAACATGCATCGGCCCGGTCGGGTTGGCGGAGACGTATTCGACATTGACCTTCGCGCCCGCGCCCACATCGCTGCGCGCATAGTCTTCACCGGCTTCCAGCACCGCACGCAGGAGCCGGGACCAGAAGCTGTCCTCAAGGCGGATATTGATGAAGCCTGGCCCGGCGATCTCAACCGACTTCACGCCGTCACCCGCCTCCAGCTTTGCCTTGAAGGCATCAGCAAGGTCGCGCGGTTTCAGCCCCGCCGGCTTGGCCAGCACCAGCGCCGCGTTTGTGGCCAGATCACCATGGCTCGGATCGCGCGGCGGCTCTACAGATACTGCGACCGTATTCGAACCGGGCGACAGCACCCCTTCGGATTCAAGCACCCTTGCCGCGTCCGCCACCCGAGCCTCGAAATGGCTGAAAATGTTCATTGCATCACAATTCTGTTCAGCGCCGCCGCCGTCGCAGCTGTAGTCGGCGCAAAACGGGCCGCACTGCTCCTCAGCGCGATCGCGATGCCCGCTTCGCCCCGTCCATTCCCGCTTGTGGCCTCGGTTATCGCAATTCCGTACGCCCGTCAAACAGCCGCCCGTGAATGTGGAGCGCGAAGCGATCGGTCATGCCGGCGATAAAGTCGCACACGCAGCGAGCCCGGTCTTTCGGCGCGGCATCTATCGCCTTTTCGCGCCAGCCATGCTCAAGATTCTCCGGGTTGTACATGTAATGATGAAACAGCTCGGCGAGCACCGTTTTCGCGCGCGCCATCGTGTCCGCGATGCGCGGGTGGCTGTAGAGTTCATCGAACAGGAAACGCCGCAAGTCCTTGATTTCGGACAGCATCTGCTCGGAGAATGCTGCCACCGGCTGGCGCGCCCGGCGAATATCGTCGGCGCTGCGCGGCCCCAGTTCGCCGAGCCGGCGGCG
>CAYVFK010000261.1:0-2747 GCA_964450925.1 uncultured Hyphomicrobiaceae bacterium
TCGCCGCGGCGATCTCCGAGACGTTCTGCATGCCCAGCGCGGTCTCGATGATGTGCTCGAAGCCGATCCGCTTGGTGAAGCCCTTCGCCTGTTCGATCTGCGTGACCATCATGTCGACGGCGTAGACATCCGCCGCCGTGCCGACTTTCGGGATCATGATGAGGTCGAGCTTGTCGCCCGCCTGCTCCACCACATCGACGACATCTCGGTACATGTAATGCGTGTCCAGCCCGTTGATACGCACGGACATGGTCTTGCCGCGCCAGTCGATGTCATGCAGCGCCTGGATGATGTTCTTGCGCGCCTGCTCCTTGTCGTTCGGGGCCACGGCGTCTTCCAGATCGAGGAAAATGACATCGGCGGCCGAGGCCGCGGCTTTCTCGAACAACTGAGGCTGGCTGCCCGGAACGGCCAGTTCGCTGCGGTTCAGGCGCGCGGGCGCCTGCTCGATCATGGTGAAGCTCATACGTATCGTCCTCGCAGATAGCGGTTTCTCCCGACAAAAGGGGGAAGGGCGATGCCCCGATGTGTCAAGCGAAAGTTGTTCAGAAGTATTCGCAGGCCGCTCAGGCGTGGCCGTTCGCCGGCGGCGGCGCCTCGCCGGAGGCGTAATAGAGCGCGACCGCCTGCGTTCGGCTGCGCACGGACAGCTTCTCGAACACGTTGCGCAGATGGAATTTCACGGTGTTGAGCGAGATGTCCAGTTCGCGCGCCAGCTCCTTGTTGCTCAGGCCCTGCGCGAGCAACTCCACCATGCGGCGCTCGCGGTCGGTCAGCGTATCCAGCGGATTGCGGCCAAGTTCGCGCACATCGAGAAACGGGAAAACCATTCGCCCGCAGGCAACCTCGTGCACAACGTCCAATAGCCGCTCCGGAGGCTCGTTGCGTGAGCAAAAGCCAGCCGCGCCTGCAGCCATCGCCTGGCGGGCGATACTGGTCCCATGCTGCACGCCATAGACGACGATGCGTGGCGCGGTCTCGTGCGCGCGCAGGATTTCCAGCAGCTTGGCCCCGCCCATCTGTGGTAGGGCCCAGTCAATAACACCGACGAGCGCCCGGGTCTGCAACACCAGCTCTATGAAGGACTCCGCGGTGCGCGCCGTGGCGACGAGGCTGAAGCGCGGATCGTTCTCGAAATACTCCGACAATGCGCCGAGCATAAGCGAGTTCGGATCGGCGAGAACGACCTCCGCAACTGGGTCCAGCATGTCTCGATCAGCGGGCTGCACTACGGGCATACCTACCCAAAAGTATGGACGAGGCGACCGTTGAAAGCGTAAGCCGCCTGAATGGGTGTGTCAAAACCTACCCTTTCAGTTCCTCCAAAGTTGGTGATTTGGGTGTTTGGCAAAAATCTTTTTCGCCATAGCATCAAGGAGAGGCGACGAAATCAACGTCGCCCATTGGGAGGAAACACGCACAAGGATCGAGCCGCAGCGCCGGCAGAGCAACACTCGTTTGCCTGATCGCCAACTCGCGGCCTCGAACGGCGTGCCACAAAAAACGTCAAAAGGGCGCATTGCCGTGGACATTCATGAATATCAGACCAAAGAGATCCTGACTCGCTTCGGCGTCCAATCGCCGAAGGGCCGGCTGGCCTACAGCCCGGAGCAGGCAGCTTATCACGCGCACGAGATCGGCGGCGGCAAATGGGTGGTGAAGGCGCAAATCCACTCCGGCGGGCGCGGCAAGGCCGGCGGCGTCAAGATCTGCGACAGCGAGAGCGCGGTGTTCGATGCTGCCAACGATTTGTTTGGCCGGCGCCTGGTAACCGAGCAGACCGGACCGGCGGGCAAGGTCGTCTACCGCGTGTATGTTGAGGAAGCGGCGGATATTCGGCGCGAGATGTATCTTGCGCTCGTGCTCGACCGGGCCTCCGAGAGGATCATGGTCGTGGCCTCGCGCGAGGGCGGCATGGAGATCGAGGAGATCGCCGCCAAGACGCCCGACTCGATTATCCGCACCGTCATCGACCCGGCCATTGGCCTGCTCGATTTCCAGGCAAGGGAGATTGCCTTCGCGCTGAAATTCGCGCCGTCACAAATCCAGGACGCGGTGCGCATCCTTCGGGGCTGCTATCAGGCGTTCCGCGACATGGACGCGACCATGGTCGAGATCAATCCGCTCGGCGAACTGGCAGATGGCAGCATCGTCGCGCTGGATGCCAAGCTCTCATTCGATGACAACGCGCTTTACCGCCGCCCGGAAATCTCCGAGTTGCGCGACAAGACGCAGGAAGACACCCGTGAGATGCAAGCCGCCGACCGGGGCCTGAGCTATGTCGGGCTGGACGGCAATATCGGCTGCATCGTCAACGGCGCGGGCCTGGCGATGGCGACGATGGACATGGTCCAACTGGCTGGCGGTCAGCCCGCCAACTTCCTCGACATTGGCGGCGGCGCATCCCCTGACCGGGTCGCCAAGGCGTTCCGGCTGGTGCGCTCGGACCAGAAGGTCGAGGCCGTCCTGGTCAATATCTTCGCCGGCATCAACCGCTGCGACTGGGTGGCTGAAGGCGTGGTGCAGGCGTTGGAGGCCGCGCCCATCGACATCCCTGTCGTCGTGCGTCTCGCGGGCACCAACGTGAAGGAAGGCCGGCAGATCCTGGCGCGCAGCGGGCTGCCCATCATCCGCGCGGGAACGCTGGCCGAAGCCGCCGAGCGCATCGTAACGGCCTGGAAAGCCCACAAGACGGACACGCAGAACGCGGAGGAAGCGGTATGAGCATTCTGATTGACCGCGACACG
>CAYVFK010000262.1:0-2728 GCA_964450925.1 uncultured Hyphomicrobiaceae bacterium
CGGTTGCCGGACATCACGAAACTCTCGGAGGCTTTATGTTCGATAACTTCGCCGACAAACCCACCGCCGTCATTATCGGCGCGTCTGGCGGCATCGGCGCGGCAATGACGCGCCAACTCGCCGAGCTACCGACCATTGAACGCGTATTGGCGTTTTCCAGATCGCCCGCCGCCTTCGATAACCCGCGCGTGCAAACCGGGCATGTTGACCTGGACGACGAGGAAACAATCGCGGCGGCGGCCGAGACCGCCAGCGCGGCGGGCGGCGCGCAGATCGTCATCGTCACGGCGGGGCTGCTGCATGACGGCGCGATCCAGCCCGAAAAAAGCTGGCGCGCCCTCGACGCGGGTCAACTCGCCCGCAGCTTCGCCGTCAACACCATCGGCCCGGCGCTCGTGGCCAAGCACTTTCTGCCGCTGTTCCCGCGTTCCGACCGCGCGATCTTCGCCGCCCTGTCGGCGCGCGTCGGCAGTATCAGCGATAACCGTATCGGCGGCTGGTACGGCTACCGCGCCTCCAAGGCCGCGCTGAACATGATTCTGCGCAATCTCGCCATCGAACTGGGGCGAAAACGCGAGGAGGCGATCTGCGTCGGCCTGCACCCCGGCACGGTCGATACGGGCCTGTCCAAGCCATTCCAGAGCCAGACACCGCCAGAAAAGCTCTTCACGCCAGACTTTTCCGCGTCGCGCCTGCTCGCCGTACTGGACGGCTTGAGCCCCGCCGACAGCGGCAGCGTCTTCGCCTGGGACGGCCAGCGCGTACCTGAATAAGTGAGCGTCTGATCATGCAGGTCGCGCTTGGTGGGCGCGCCGCAGCACGGTCACGCGTCAAACATGTCCTGCCGTTAACTGGCCCTCGCCAGCTATCGATAATACGTTTATGGGTATGATGCGCTGCGCGCGCCTCACGGGGCGGGTGAGCGCAGTCTGATGGGAGTTGAAGTCCAGCGTGAGCGTTTCAGGGGAACACTACGGGGCCGGCGGACCAAGCGGCAGCCGCGCGAGCGAGCCGGGACCGCTCAGCCGTTCGTGGGCGCGCTTCACCGCGTCGTGGAAAAGCATCCTGCTCATCATCGGGCTGACCACGCTGTCGTGGATCTCCACTTACACAGGTATGCTCGAACTGATCGGCGCGAACGCCGGGCAGATCAGCACGGTTATCGCGGTGGCGGTAGGCTTCGCGGTCGCGATCTTGCAACTGATGATCCTGTTCATCCTGGATCAGTT
Organism: uncultured Hyphomicrobiaceae bacterium; assembly: GCA_964450925.1. Lineage (GTDB taxonomy): Bacteria > Pseudomonadota > Alphaproteobacteria > Rhizobiales > Rhodomicrobiaceae > Dichotomicrobium. The sequence goes on from CAYVFK010000262.1 coordinate 1,230, forward strand.
CTTCTCGCGCTCGTTCTACGAGGGCAAGCGCGTGCTGGCGATCTTCCCGCTGTATCTGGCGGGTTATTTGTTCCTGACATTGATCTCGGTTGGCTTCGGCTTCGGATTCTATTGGAAATACCTTGAGGCCCGCACGGCATCCAGCGCCTCGGCGGAAGCCTCCATCACCCAGGTCCAGTCCCAGCTCCAGCGCGGGGCGAGCCAACTTGACCAGCTTCAATCGACCCTCGGCACGCTGGCGACGATCTCGTCACAGCGCGCGCAGACCGAGCGTGAGGCAGGCGGCACCTGCAATGGCAGTCCGCCCGGCGAAGGCCCGCGAATGCGCCTGCGCGAGGCCGATGCGAGCCGGTTCGGCTTCGCTGAGCAGTTCGTTGGCTCGCGCGCCGGTCAAGTCGAGAACGACATTGATGCGCTTACCGAGAAGATGGGACGCGTGGCAGCGAACGACCCATCCACCATCGATCCGCAAACCGGCACGCGCAACGCCTTTCTGCGCGATATGAACCGGGAGTTGAACCTGGTGGCCACGCGCTTCAACGCGCTGCGCACCGATCCGCAGCTGCTGTCCTTGCGCGACGAATTCGCCCAGCGCGCGGACCAGAGAGTTTTTCCGAGCAATGGCGGCACGTTCGCCTGCCCCGACCCTGCGCTGACTTCGGCGCTCAGGGGAGTGGTGCGCGCGATCGACGAACTGCCCGAGTTGAACCCGCCGCAAATCGACCCCGTGGAAGGCTCCGCCGCCGTGGTCGAGGCGTTTCGTCGGCTGACAACGAGCCTCTACGGCGTTTTGCAGCTTGAAGCGCCGCCCACCGCACAGGAGCTGCGCGAAGCCCGCGAGCGCGCCATCGCGGCCGGCGAAGACCCCTCCGAGGTCACGGGCGTCACCGGACTTGGCACCCGCGACTTTATCCCACTGGCGATCGCGATTTTCGTTGATTTCTGTATCCTGCTGGTGTCGATGAACCGCCCGTTTCATGCGTTCCGCGCCTTTTATGGCGGCGTGGAGGAAGCGCGCACCCGCGAGATGGGCGATTTCATGCGCATGTTCCGCGAGGTGTTCTTCGACGAGTTTCACCGGCGGCCATTACCCGAGGAGATGCTCGCCCCGATACAGGACGTGGTGTTCGACCATCGCGGCACGTATTACGCCGCCGTCCCCCTAGAATTCGGCCCCGGTGCGGACCCGCTGAAACAGCGCAAGGCCCGCTATATCGCGAATGTAATGTTAGCCCTGGAAACGAGCGGTTTCGTCAAGCTCGTCAGCCGGGAGACGCGTGCGAGCAAGCACCAGGTCCGGGAATCGCCCGGGCGTGTGAGCCGGCTGGTCGTAAAGCGGCATTGGAGCGATCTGTCGTCATTCGCGCATGACCAGTTGGAAGCGCGAGGCAGTGAATTCGCCGATTCGCCTGATTTCCGGGTTTATAAATTCGCCAAGGGCAAGTGGCCGGAAATCGCGCTGCGCACGGTCGTCAGTGCCCACAGGGAAGAAGCCACGT
>CAYVFK010000263.1:0-2719 GCA_964450925.1 uncultured Hyphomicrobiaceae bacterium
GCTCGATGTGCCGACGCTCGCCGGGGGCCTGAGCCGATGAAATTCACGCTGTCCTGGCTCAAGGACCATCTGCAAACCGAAGCGAGCCTCGATGACATTCGCGCGACACTTGATCTGATCGGCCTGGAGGTCGAGGAAATCGCCGATCCGGCAGAGCGGCTCGCGCCGTTTACGCTGGCGCGCGTTCTGGAGGCCGAGAAACACCCGAACGCCGACAAGCTGAGAGTTTGCCAAGTCGATACCGGCGACGAAACGGTGCAGGTCGTCTGCGGCGCGCCGAATGCGAAGGCCGGGATGGTCGGCGTATTCGCGCCGCCAGGCGCATACATCCCCGGCATCGACCTGACATTGTCGAAAACGAAGATCCGCGGCGTCGAATCCTCCGGCATGTTGTGCTCGGAGCGCGAGTTGGAGCTTTCCGACGAGCACGACGGTATTATCGAGCTGCCGAAGAAATATGCCAGTCGCATCGGAGATCGCTACGCTGAAGCCGTCGGCCTCGACGATCCCGTAATCCATATCGCGATCACGCCAAATCGCCCGGACTGCCTGGGCGTGCGCGGGGTCGCGCGCGATCTGGCGGCGGCAGGGCTGGGCAAGCTCAAGCGCGCAGACCGCGGCTATGAGGGTGAGGGCGAATTCGACTGCCCCGTTGACATCTTGCTGGACTTCACGCCGGAACATGCCGATGCCTGCCCGGTGTTCACCGGGCGCGTCATTCGCGGGGTGAACAACGGGCCGAGCCCGGAGTGGCTGCAAAAGCGCCTGCGCGCCATTGGCCTGCGCCCGATCAACGCGCTGGTCGACGTGACCAACTACATCTCTTACGACCGCGCACGACCGCTACACGTTTATGACGCGGACAAACTGCGCGGCGCGATCCGCGCGCGGCTGGGCAAGCCGGGCGAGACCTTCCTGGCGCTGGACGATGCCGAATACGAGGTCGACGAGACCATGTGCGTGATCGCGGACAAGCGCGGCGTGCTGGGACTTGGCGGAGTGATCGGCGGCGCGGAGACCGGCTGCACCGAAGAGACAACAAATGTCTTGATCGAATCGGCTTATTTCGATCCGATCCGCACCGCGATGACCGGACGCAAGACCGGCGTGCAATCCGACGCGCGCTACCGTTTCGAGCGCGGTGTTGACCCGACCTCGCACACGCTGGGCGCGAATCTGGCCACCGCGATGATCCTGAAACTGTGCGGCGGAAGCCCAAGCAAGCTGGAGCAGGCCGGGGCCGCGCCGCCCACCGGGCACATGATCTCGTTCGACACCCGCGAGGTGAAGCGGTTGACCGGCGTCGATCTGAAGCCCGCGCAGATCACCAAGACGCTGACCAAACTTGGCTTCAAGGTCAGCGGGCGTGAGCCATCGCTGGACGTGAAAGTGCCGGGCTGGCGGCCGGATGTCGGGGCCAGCGCCGATCTGGTCGAGGAAGTCATTCGCATCACCGGCGTCGATCAAGTGCCGCTGGCGCCGCTGCCGCGCACTTCGGGCGTGGCCAGACCGGTGCTCACGCCCACGCAGCGGCGCGTCTCGCGGGCGCGGCGGATGCTGGCATCGCGCGGGATGGCGGAGGCGATCAACTGGGCATTCATCCCCAAGACGCAAGCCGAGATGTTCGGCGGCGGGCAACGGGAGCTTGAGCTGGCCAACCCGATCTCCGCCGACATGTCGGACATGCGCCCGAGCCTGCTGCCTGGTCTGCTGGTGGCTGCGCGCAACAACGCCAATCGGGGTTTTCGCGACATCGCGCTGTTCGAGGTCGGCAACATCTATCGCGGCGACAGCTACGACGATCAAGTCATGGCGGTGGCGGGCGTGCGCGCGGGCGCGGCCCGGCTGAATGGCGCTGGCCGGCACTGGGACGGCGCAAGCGCGGGGGTGTCATGGGTCGACGCCAAGGCCGACGCGCTGGCGCTATTGGAGGCGTTGGGCTTATCGAGTGCGACCGTGAAGCTTTCGCGCGAGGTGCCGGACTGGTTGCACCCCGGGCAGTCGGCGGCCATGCAGCTCGGCCCGAAAACCCGACTGGGGTGCTTTGGGCCGGTGCATCCGGCGGTGGCGCAGCGGCTCGACGTGGCGCAGCCGGTCGTGGCGTTCGAGATTTATCTGGACGCGCTGCCCAAACCGAAACGCAAGGGCACGCAGCGCCCGCCGCTGGAACTGATCGATCTGCAAGCGGTCAAGCGCGACTTCGCCTTCGTTGTCGATAAGGATCAGCCGGCCGGAGACGTTCTGAGCGCGGTGCGCGGCGCGGACAAGAAGCTGATCAGCGGCGCGAGCGTGTTCGACGTGTTCGAGAGCGAGGAGGCGCTCGGCGAGGGCAAGAAGTCGCTGGCGGTCGAGGTGAGCCTGCAGCCGCGCGAGCGCACGCTAACCGATGATGATATCGACATGGTCTCGACAAAGATCATTTCGGCCGTGAAAAAGGCGACCGGCGGCGTCATCCGCAAATAGCAGCTAGCACGCTTTGCAATCGGCTAGCACCACGTCATGCCCGTGCTTGACACGGGCATCCATAACGGCAGCCGTCGAGCCTACAAGCTGGATTGCCGTATTACTCGGGTGAGGCCCGAGCACAGGCGAGTCCAGCAATGACGACGCTGGGACCGTTTCAAACCGACTCAACACACGCTAGCGGCCGTCCAAAGCGCTTTTACTGCTCGCAGGTGCGCACCCCGAACAGCGCATAGGCCGGGCAGATGCTGAACAC
>CAYVFK010000264.1:0-2702 GCA_964450925.1 uncultured Hyphomicrobiaceae bacterium
AGCTTGACGGCGTCCGCATCAAGCTCGTCGCGATCGATCATTGCGATCTTCCTCCGATGGTTGCGTCCCGAACGACAGCGGCCCGAAGCGCGGCTTCGGCAATCTCAAGCGCACGATCAAGGGTCGGATCCTCGCGGCGGTGTTCGACCATCGCACACGCATGGGCGACCGTGGTGCGATCTCGCTCAAATAGTGCGCCCACACGGGTCAGGCTCAGACCGAAAACGACATGCGCAAGGTACATCGCCGCCTGCCGTGCAGCAGCGACGTCAGCCCGTCCCCGATTGGGGGAGTGCAGCGCTGGTTGGGGAACTGCGAAAATGATGCTCACGAACTGCTCCAAAAGGCCGCAGATCGCTGAAAATTGAATATATTGTGCTTGATAGGCGCTTGATGTACCTATGTGGTGCCTGCGACCGGGTACGTTTTCCATGCAGCCATTCCTAGACATCAAGAGCATGCGCCTTTTGGACCTTTCTGTTCGGGAAAAGAAAGAGTACCCAGATCACCCACTCGCTGATAATTTACGTAAAAAGTAAAAAGATCGAACAAATGTTCGGTAAAAAAACTCGTATAGGGTGATCCAAAACAAGAGGATCCCGACATGGAAACAAGAATACGTGAGTTCCGTAAGCTGCGGGGGCTGACGCTCAAGGAGCTGGCAGACAAGATCTCCACGACGCCGCAAACCGTCCAGCGGCTCGAAACCGCCAACATGACCGTGTCCACGGACTGGCTTGAGAAAATCGCAAATGCCCTCAATATCGAGCCCGCTGATCTGATTGCCCGGCCTGGTGGACGCGAAATCCCCGTGATCGGCCGTGTTATGCAGAACGGACGCGTCCTCACCAGCGAGGGCAAACAGGTCAACGTGCTTCATTTGCACGTTCCGGCGGACGATCCGGTAGCAGCCCAGCTCGATGACCGGGTGGGGCTGTACGATGCCGGCACGATCCTCGTCGCCAACCGTCTGAAGGAAGCGGACTACACCAACGCGCACGGCGCTGATTGCCTGGTCGAGTCTAAGGACGGTCAGGTTCGGTTCACCCGGGTGCTTTACAGCAACAACGGCGGCTGGACGCTGGTGCCGCACGACCCAGGTTCGGAAATTGTCTACGACGCCGACATTTCCTGGGTCGCGCCGGTGGTGATGAGCCTCAAATATTTTTAACACTGATTAGACGCGACAGGACTGAAGTTATCCCCGGCCGTCAGGCGCATGTCAGGCTATCGGCTCCCTTGACAGGAGCATCAGCAATGACGGACCGTCCCAATTCTCCCCACAGCGACAATCTGCGTGCGCCGCGCATCCAAAGCTGGCACGCCAAGACGCCGGAAGACCGTGCGCCTGCAATATTCGCGGCAGACGCCCGCATCAGCCGGCTGTGCCGCCTTGTGCCGATGTGGCCGAGCGAGATCGCATCGAGCGAACCAGCGGATGCAGAGCGCGTCGTCGCAGCGCTGGAGCGGGCGCTGCGGGCTGAGCGGCGGCGCGGACGGGCTGGTCACTGGAGCTACGACATGAACCGCCACACGGCGCTGAGCCGTGCGCTGCGCGACGAACGGGCGCGGCTGAAAGGATTGCGGTGCGGGGCCAGCAGGCAAATCACGCCTTGCCGCGGGCAAGCGAACGGACGGATGGAGACCAAGGCGCTCTCGATAAGCGCCATGTGAGGGGCGCGTCAGCCTTTGATGGCAGCCTCGGGCTTGCTCCACCCGGCTTGAACACAATAAAAGGGTGGAATGAGTGCGTATGATATGGTCGCGATCGCGCGGCCAAGCCCCGATGAATGACAGCGAACGCAGCCTCGTTGCGGGTTATCTGTCGCGCGTGCTGGCGCGGCCGGACTTGCCGCTGCGCGCGCTGCGGCATCTGACGCACTGGCTCAACGAGCGCGCGGATGTGCTATCGCTGCCGGTACCGAAACCGCTGGCCAAGGTGATCGGCCATCTGTATGGCGGCGGCTTCAATGTTGCAGAGTTCGAACGCACCTACCGCGCGCATGAGGCGCAGGTTCTCAACGACCTGCGGGCCGCTGCGCAAGCCACGCCGCCGCCAGAGCCGCTCACGCGAAATATCAATATGCTCGTGCGCGAACTTGGGCTCTCGCCAGCTTCAGCCGATGTCGTCGCGCTGATCGCCCATTACGGGCGCTTCGATCAGGTTGAATATCTGTGCGATTGCGTTGGCGAGGTCATCACGCCGTTCAGCCGCACCATCGCCGCGTTGACCGGCCAGCCCGGCCGCATTGTTGAACCGCTGATCGGGGCGAATGGCGAACTGATTGTCTCGGGGCTGCTCAAGCTGGACGATGACGGCGACGAGATCTCTGGATTCAACGGGCGTTTCCAGATACCACCGCGCGTCAACACCTGCCTCGACCGCGACTTCACCGGCTTCGCGGAGATGCGCAAGGCGTTCCTCGGCATACCGCTCACGGCCGGGATCACCCGCGACGATTATGAGCACGTGGAGGCCGACCGCGACCTGATCGCTGGCGTATTGCGCGGCGCGGCGCGCGAGGGCGCGGCGGGCGTCAATATCCTGCTGTATGGCCAGCCCGGCTCGGGCAAGACGGAGCTGTGCAAGGTCACGGCCGAGGCCGCCGGCCTGACGCTTTACAGCGCGGGCGAGGACGCCGCCACGCAGGCCGAGCAGGACCGCGGCGCGCGGCTGGCGGACCTCGTGTTTTCGCTGCGGC
>CAYVFK010000265.1:0-2688 GCA_964450925.1 uncultured Hyphomicrobiaceae bacterium
CGGGATAAGGTCGCTCGCGGTAATGACATCCACGATATGCGGGTTGACCGCCTCCGGCTCGCCGACGAAGCCGAGGTCGATCAAACGCTCGATATTCGACTCCGGATCGCGCACGGTGCGCTCCAGCTTGCGCGCGGTCATCAGGTTGGCGTCCTTGCCGGAGATGCCGCAGGCCTTGCCGCCGAAGCGGTTGATCATCGCCACGATCTGCTTGTTGATCGACCCGGCAAGAACCATCTCGACGACGTTGACGGTCTCCTGGTCGGTGATACGCAGGCCGTGGGCGAACTGGCTCTCAATGTTCAGGCGCTTCAGCAGTGATTGAATCTGTGGCCCGCCGCCATGTACCACGATTGGTCGCACACCCGATTGTTTCAGCATGACGATGTCGCGCGCGAATGTCTCGCCGAGCGCCGGATCGCCCATCGCGTGGCCGCCATACTTCACGACCACGGTCTGGCGGTCATACCGCTGCATGTACGGCAGCGCCTCGGATAGCACTTTCGCCTGAAGCGCTGGCAGGATCCCATCACCGCTTTGCGACATTCTCGCCTCCTTCAGCTTCTTCTCTTGAGTACCCCGCCTCAGTGCATGCGACAACCGCGCCGCGTGCGCGCACGCGAAATTGGCGCGTTTCCAATACGCTGACATATTTCGGCTTCTGTCTTGGGGAATCGTGTGCATTATGCCACACACAAGCGTCGGGTTTCCCACCTATCATGGGTCCGGCGGGAGAGGACGATCCTTGCATGAGCGAACGGGCAAAGGCCGTGAGTGAACCGCCGCATTCCGCATATTTCGCACATACGGTGCGACGTGCGTATTCCGTTGCGGCGCGACGCGGCAGCGCGATTGTCGCCCTGGAGCACTTTCTGTATGCGCTGCTCGATGATCCTGAAGCGCTCGCGCTCATGGAGGGCTGCGGTGCTGACATCGCGTCTATTCGGGTTGAATTGACCAAAGCGATCGAGAAGAACACCCCGCGCGAACTGCTCAGCAAGGGGGAAGCGCCTCAGGCTGGAAAAGGGCTGCGTCATGTGCTGCTGGTCTCACAGAAGGGTACGCGCGAATCCGGGCGTTCGGAGGTTGATGGCGCGGTGGCCCTCGCTGCGCTCGTGGGGCAAAGCGATGCGCCAGTTGCGCGGCTGCTGAACAAGCACGGGCTGAGCTTCGGCAAGGCTTTGGGGTGGATCGACGCTCAGAACACCCGGGGGCCTCATGACCCGCCTGCGCAGGCCAGACCCGCGCGTTCGCCTCAAGCCCCCGAGCCTCAGGCCGCACCGGACCCCGCGCCGCCCGCGAAGCGAGAAGCGCCGCCGCGACCGTCACGCGATATCGGTCCGGAGCCGACGCTCGAAGACATGCTGGCAACCATCCGCGACGTCATGGAGGAGGAAGACGCGCCGCCGCCGGTCCGTGAGACGTCTCACCCTGCGGCGCCGCGCAAGACCGCGCCGCCGGCTCCCGCCCCATCCGGGAAAGGTCAGCAGCGCGTGGGCAATCCGCAAGCCGCGCCCCGCGAGCGTCCCGCCCTGGCTGAGCACCCCGTCCCAGCGCGCACACGCTCCAGTGGAGCATCCAGTGCGCGAAACAAACGCCGCCGCGCCGGAGATGCCGCTGCGCCGCCGCAGCCTGTCTCCATGCTCGGTAAGCTCGTGGAGCGCATTCCCCGCGTGATGCGCGAGGGCGAGCATGAGCGCGTTGAAGTGCGCATCGGCCGCGAGGCGACGGACGAGCTTATCGACGGTTTGCAGGGGCGCGGCGCGACGCATGTGCATGGCGTGACCGTCACGCGCGCGATGAGCCTTTATCTGCGCGCGCCAGACGGCGGCTTCATGATCGAGCCGTTGACGCCTGAAACGCAGTGGGTGTTCGACCGCCCGAGCTTCCTCGACAGCGAGCCATTTGGACAGTGGCAATGGGTGGTGCTGCCGATGAAGCAGGGGAGCCGAAAGCTCCAGCTGGTGGCGGCGGCGCGCAGCGTCGATGAAAACGGGATGATCGGCGACGTGGCGCTGCCGGAACAGGTGATCGAGGTTCGCGTAAGGATCAACTGGGCGCGGAGCCTCATGAAGGCTGCGCTATGGGCCTCGCTGGCGATCGCTGGCGGCGTTCTCTCCCAGATCGCGGTTCAATATCTGCCCGGTCTGACAGGTTAACCGGCCCACATTTGAAATGCGATCGCCGCGAGCGCCAGCGCCCCCGCCCAGATGCCGAGCCGCCCCCAGCGCCCGCGCCTGTCCGTCGCCGCGCTGAGGCGCGTCACCGTCTCGTTGTCGAGCCGCAAGCCCGTTTCGCTCATCTCCGCGAGGCTTTTTCCAACCCGACTGGCCTGATCTGACAGCCGGGGCACTGCGACAAGGAACTCCGTCAGGCTGGCTGCCCCCTCAGCGGCATCGCGAAGGCGCGCGCCCGCGCCCATTTCGCTGGTCATCCAGTCGCGCACGACTGGGTCGGCGGCGTCCCACATGTTCAGCCGCGGATCGAGCGAGCGCGCGACGCCCTCGACGACCACCATCGTTTTTTGCAGCAGCAGCAGTTCGGGCCGCGTACGCATGTCGAACATCTCGGTGACCTCGAAGAGCTGCCCGAGCACCCGGCCCATCGAGATTTCCTCCGCAGTGCGGTCCTTGAGCGGCTCGCCGATCGCGCGCAGCGCCTGTGCGAAGGTCGCCACGTCCTGATGCG
>CAYVFK010000266.1:0-2679 GCA_964450925.1 uncultured Hyphomicrobiaceae bacterium
CTTGTTGAAGTCGATATCGGAGGGGAAGAACAGCGGCAGCATCACCGATGCCATGAAAAGGATGGTGATCAATGGCGTACCGCGCCAGAACTCGATGAAGACGACGGAAACCGCCCGAATGATCGGTAGTTGCGAACGCCGCCCGAGCGCCAGCAGGATGCCGATGGGCAGGGCCATCACGATTCCCACGCTCGCCAGCGTCAGGGTGAGAAGAAAGCCGCCCCATTCCTCCAGGTTGGCCGCGGGCAGGCCCAGCCACTCGCCCTGCACGACCGCATAAGCCAGGACCGGAAAGCCGATCAGCGCGAACAAGCCGACCTGCGGCTTGAACGGGGTTCGCGGGATCACCAGCCAGGCGATCAGCGCCGCGAACACAGACATGGCAAGGATTGGACGCCAGAGCTGGTCCGGGTTCGAGCCGAAATAAAGCCCGAACATGATCTGGTTGAAGCGGACCTTGATGAAGGTCCAGCAGGCGCCGTCGGGGTTGGCCTCGCACACGGAACGGTCGGAGCCCGAGATGTTCGCGTCAAGCAGCACCCAGTTCACGATGGGCGGAATGATGAGGTACAGAATGTAAAGGCTCAGAAGGGTGATGATCGTGTTCGTCACCGACCCGAACAGGCGCTCGCGCGCCCATTGCCATGCGCCTGTATCGCGCACGGGCGGCGGACGGTCCTCCTTGACCTCGAATGTTCCCGTCTGCGCCATGTTAGCGCTCCACCATCTGCACGCTTCTGTTGTACCAGTTGAGGATCCCCGACGTGGTCAGGCTGAGCGCCTCGTAAACGAGGATCGTCATGGCGATAATGATGAGCGCCTGTCCCGTCTGGTTCAGCGCGATCCCGGCCCAGACGTTCACCAGTTCGGGATAGCCGACCGCCACAGCTAGCGAGGAGTTCTTTGTCAGGTTGAGATACTGGCTGATCGTGGGCGGTACGATCACGCGCATGGCCTGCGGGATGATCACCAGACGCAACATGCGCGTGCGCGGCAGACCCAGCGAGGACGCGGCTTCGGTCTGTCCCTTCGATACGGAGATGATGCCGCCGCGCACATTCTCGGCGATGAAGGCCGCGGTGTATGTTGTCAGCGCGAACCACAGCGCAAAGAGCGGCAGGGGCACTTCCGTGCCACCGGAGAGATTGAACCGGCCAAGCTCGGGCACATCGAAAGTGATCGGCTCAGGGAAAATCAGGAAGACGAGCGTGACCAGACCGATCAGCGTTGCGAGCCCGTAGAGCCGGCCCGGCGGCCGCGGCCCCTCGTTGTATTGCTTGGTCTTGGCCCAGCGGTTGAACGCGAAGATCGCGACGATCCCCAACACGACGGCGATGGCCAGGGCGTAGGCGCCAATGTTGTCGCCCAGGATCGGGCGGGGCAGATAAAGACCGCGATTGTTCAGGAAGATTTCCTCGCCTAACGTCAGGCTCTCGCGCGGGCCGGGAAACAGCGGCAGAAACACCGCGAAGTTCCAGAACATGATCTGGAGCAACAGCGGGGTGTTGCGGAATATCTCGATGTAGGTGGATGCAAAGGTCGAAAGCAGGAAATTCGGCGACAGCCGCGTTACGCCAACGATGAACCCCAGTATCGTGGCCACCAGAATGCCCAGCACGCTGACGATGATCGTATTCTGAATGCCGATCAGGAAAACGGTCCAATAGGTCGTTTCGCTGAGTTCGAAATCAATAAAAGGTGAAAAGCCGATCGAGAACGGAGCGATTTCGGTCAGGAAACCGAAGCCGGTCTGGATGCCGCGCTCATTCAGGTTCTCGACGGTGTTCGTGAAAATCGTGTAGAAGGCCCAGACAACGAAGGCCAGGACGGCGATCTGTGCCGCCACCCCGCGATACGCGGGATTGCGGTAAAACGGTATCCGGGTTTGACGGCTCAAATCGCGTCCCCACGCTGCAGACGGTTTTTCCGGAGTAATCAGGATGCGCGGCGGCATCCGCCAGGGTTGCGGACGCCGCCGGCGGGCGTTGGTTAGCGGATCGGCGGGGCGTACAGAACGCCGCCCTCTGTCCACAGCGCGTTCACGCTGCCTTCGCGCGGAATGCCGAGCGGCGCAACGTTACGCTGGTACAGCTCGTCATAATTGCCGACCTGCTTGATGGCGTTGTAGGCCCAGTCGGGACCGAGGCCGAGGTTCTCGCCCATAGTGCCCTCGACGCCGAGCATACGGCGCACGTTCGGGTTGTCGCTGTTGGCTTTCATGTCATCGACATTTTCCGAGGTGACGCCATACTCGTCCGCGTTGATGAGCGCGAACAGCGTCCAGCGGACGATGTCGTGCCACTGCGCGTCGCCCTGCCGGGTCACCGGACCGAGCGGCTCTTTCGAGATCGTCTCGGGCAGGATGATGGCACCGTCGGGATTGCTCAGTTCGGTGCGGATGGCTGCAAGCTGTGACTTGTCGGACGTCAGGGCGTCGCAGGAGCCACCGTCAAAGCCTTCGCGGGTCTGGACCGACGAATCATACACGACCGGCTCGAACTCCATGTTGTTCACACGGAAATAGTCGGCCAGGTTCAGCTCGGTTGTCGTGCCAGCCTGCACGCAGATCTTCGCGCCGCTAAGCTCCATGGCGCTGCTGACACCAAGGTCCTTTTTCACGAGGAAGCCCTGGCCGTCGATGTAGTTGTAGTAGGTAAAGTCGACGCCCAGCGTCGTGTC
>CAYVFK010000267.1:0-2671 GCA_964450925.1 uncultured Hyphomicrobiaceae bacterium
GGGCGCAGAAACAGCAGGTCGATATCTGACTTGGGCGCAAGCAGCCCACGGCCATAGCCGCCGGTCGCAACGAGCGTCAGCCGCTCCGAGGTCGAGGGGTTCTTCGCGCGGTAGATATGGCTGACCACGAAATCGTAGATCAGCCGGATCAGTTCATCCTGAAACAATGAAAGGTTGTGTGCGCATGATCGGCCGTCGCCACTAGCGTCGAGTTCGGCGCGCGCAGCGTCGCGCGCGTGGCGCACCAGACTTTTGAGAAAGCTCAGCGCCTCGGCCCTCAGCGCGTCGCCCTCGCCGTGGGTCCGCCAAAGCGCGGTCAGCCGCTCCCGTGCGTCTCGCGGGTCGAAATAAGGCGCGCCCGCAGCGCCCGCGGAAGGATAGGATGTGACGACCTGTTCCATTCTCGCAGGGTACACCAGATAGCTCGCGCACGCACCTGCACGCCATGCGCCCTGAACGCGGACGGGCGCGAGTCGCGGCTGGCAAGACAGCAAGCGCGAACAGCCCTGCACATGGCGATACAGGGCTGCACTGCCAGGTTACATATGAGCAGTCGCTACTGCTGCCCGACCAGAGCCGCGCAACGGAAAGCTTATCGGCGCTTGCGGCGCTGCCCGAGGCCCATTTCCTTCGCCAGAGCGGAACGCGCAGCGGCGTAGTTGGGCGCAACCATCGGGTAGTCGTGCGGCAGGCCCCACTTCTCACGGTACTCTTCAGGCGTCATGTTGTAGTGCGCCCGCAAGTGCCGCTTGAGCGACTTGAACTTCTTGCCGTCCTCAAGGCAAACGATGTAGTCCGGCGTGACGGACTTCTTGATCGGCACAGCCGGCTTCTGTTCTTCGGCGGGCGGCTGCCCCTTGTTCACAGCAGCGCGCACCAGCGCCCCATGAACTTCGTTGATGAGGTTTGGCAGTTCTGCCGAAACCACCGTGTTATTGGCCACATAGGCCGACACGATGTTCGTGGTGAGTTCCACAAGTTCGGTGTTATCCACAGCCTGATCCATGACAAGGTCTCCTATCGTTGGTTTTGCGCGTAGCCGTTCGGGTTGATGGTGCCTGCTACAATGCAATTTAAGCAGAATATTGAACGCTTCCCTGAGGTCATTCTGAAAAGCTCCGCTGCTCGATTCGCATCATGCACGGCTATGCGTCAGTTTATTTTGCCGGGGCAAGTCTCAAAATAATCCAACAGCATTCAGATTCAAGACTTACTTTTCTTGGAAGGGAAATCCGACGAAAATGCGGTAACATGACGCCGAGCAAACCCGCGCTTTAAGGCAGCCATCAAGCAGCCGAATCATTTTTTCTGAATTTGAATAAGTTGTTAGATGTTTTCACACAAAGGTGTGCGAGGTCTCCAAACTGCCGCTTACGAGTCGCCGGTCAGCCGCGTCTTGCCCGAAGCTGCGCCATAATGTCCGGCCAGTTCGTCAGGCTGCGTTCCGGGCCAGGGGCGCACACCGGTGCAGTAGGCCGCGCGGGCCAGCAGGTGCGCGCTGAGGGGGGCGGTCAGCAGGAAGAACACCACCCCGGCAATTGCACGGGTGATCACGTCGAACTCCCCTGAGTGCACCGCAATGGCGATCAGCATCACGCCGGAGCCGACGGTGCCGGTTTTGCTCGCCGCATGCATTCGGGTGTAGAGGTCGGGAAACCGCACCACGCCTACCGCAGCGACCAGCGTAAAGAACGCACCGATGATCAGGAGAGCTCCGGCGATATAGTCGGTCATTCTGCATCCTCCGTCATCTGCGCCGGACCGCGCGAGGACATACCCGGCGAGCGACGTTCTCGCCGATCCGGTCGCGAACCGCGAGCGATAATGTAGCGCGCGAACGCGACGGTCGCCAGAAAGCCGACCAGCCCGAGCCCGATCGCGACGTCAAGATACTGCGCATAGCCCGTCCGCACCGTCAGGACCGCGATAAAGCCGATCCCGACGGTCACGAGCATATCGAGAGCGAGGACGCGGTCCGACAGCGTCGGCCCGCGCACCAGGCGCAGGAAGGCAATGAAGAACGCCGCACAGACCAGCCCGAGCGATATCTGCACGCACAATTCCAGGAAAGTTTCCGGCGTCATCGCATCGCTTCCATGATCTTGCGTTCAAACCCTTGAGCAATGTCCTGCTTCAGGGCTTCGGTGTCGGGAACGTCGAGGCAGTGGATGAACAACGTCGTTTTATCATCGGACACATCGACGCTGAGCGTGCCCGGTGTCAACGTAAGCATATTGGCCAGCAGAGCGATCTCGGCGTTGCGATCGGTGGTGAGCGGAAAAGCGATGAAGCCCGGCTGATAGGAGCTGGTCGGCTTCAGCACGATGACTGCAACGCGGAAGGCGGAGATGAACAGCTCCTTGAGGAACGTCAAGATCAGGCCCGTCACCTTGACCGCACGTCTGATATAGGCCGCCGTGTCGAACTGCTCGCGAATGATCCACAAGGCGATGGCGGCTATGACGAAGCCGAACACCAGATTGAGCAATGCGAAAGAGCCGGTCACCGCACCCCAGACAAGCGCCAGCAGGATATTGATCAGCAGGGTGCGGCTCATGGCGTGCTCCCGAACACGGCGCTGATATAAGCGGATGGGTCGAGCAGGGTCTGCGCGGCGATATCTGCTGCGTCCAGCAGTGGCGCCGGCCAGATGCCGATCGCGATGGCCGCA
>CAYVFK010000268.1:0-2664 GCA_964450925.1 uncultured Hyphomicrobiaceae bacterium
CTCCACCTGCCTGCTTCAAGGCCTATGACATCCGGGGCCGGGTGCCCGACGATTTGTCGCCGGACCCTGCCCGCCAGATCGGTCTGGCCTATGTTGCTGAAATGCAACCGGATTCCGTGGTTGTCGGGCGCGACATGCGCCTGGAAAGCCCAGCGCTACCTCTGTTGAGGCTCAACAACGAGTCTCGTAGCGGTCGAGAAACAGGCCCTATACAGCCTCATCCAGGCAACGCCATGATTCCAATCATCATCCTCAACTGGAACGGTGTCGACGACACCATCGAATGCGTCGATGCGCTGCTTGCCGGCGAGGGGGTCGATTACCGCGTCGTGCTGGTCGACAACGGTTCCTCGGGCGACGACTTCGAGCGCTTGCAGGCGCGTTACGCATCCAAGGAGTGCGTGGAGTTGCGCAGAAACCCCGATAATCTGGGCTTTGCTCGCGGGGTTAACGCGGTTCTGCACGATCTGCTGGCCCGCCCCGAGTCCAGACCGGAATTCATCGCGCTGCTCAACAACGACGCGGTTCCGGAGCCTGATTGGCTTGCGGCGTTGCTGACGATGGCCGGGTCATGCGATGCCGGCGCTGTGTCCAGCAAGATGCTTCGCTACGACGACCGGAACAAACTCGACAACGCCGGGCACGTGTTCCTGAATACCGGGGAAGTTCTGCCGCGTGGCGCCGGCCGGCCGGCTGGCGAATTCGATGCTCCGGCCGAAGTGCTCGGTGCATGCGCGGGAGCTTGCCTGTACAGCACGGCCATGCTGCGAGACATCGGGACATTCGATGAATTCTTCGACACCGGTTACGAGGATGTGGAACTGGGCCTGCGGGCGCTGTTGGCCGGCTATCGCCAGGTTTACGCGCCCGATGCCGTTGTCAGGCACCGCATCGGCGCATCCATTGATAAAATTCGGGATCGACGCTATGCGGTACGGTTGCAGGTCAACATCAATTACACCTACCTGAAGCTGATGCCGTGGCCGGTCATCGTCTGGAACACGCCGTGGATCGTCCTGAAGACCGCTGCGCTTTTAATTGTACCGCTGCTGATGGGTCGCTGGCGACTGCTGTCAGTGCAGGCTACTGCTCTGGCGGATACAATTCGTCAGGGCAGCCGTATTGCAGCGGCCCGGGGGCAGTTCCGGAAGCGGCGGATCTCCAGTCGCAAGGTGATAGCATGCCAGACCTTCTTTGCGCGCAGTTATTGGAAATATTTCCGAAAATTCGTGCTCGGTCGGCAGAAAACGATTTTTGAGCGGTGACAGGCGATGCGAAATCACAGTGGAAGCGGTCTAGCCTGGAACTCGATATGACTTCGAACAATCAGCCAATCTAATGAACGATCGAAAAGGTATTATTCTGGCCGGCGCGCCTTCATGCCTGGTGCTCGGCGACAACATCTTCTATGGTCACGGGTTCACGTCCAGCTTGCAGAGCGCGCGGGCGCGCGGCCAGGGCGCGACAGTGTTCGGCTGCTGGGTGCGCGATCCGGAGCGCTATGGCGTGGCCGAGTTCGATAACCTGGGCCAGGTCGTCGGCCTCGCAGAGAAGCCCGCGAAGCCGAAATCAAACTATGCCGTCACCGGATTGTATTTCTACGATGGCCGGGAGCCGGAATTCGCCGCTGCCCTCAAGCCTTCACATCGCGGCGAGCTCGAGATCACCGACCTGAACAAGCGCTATCTGGAATCTGGCGAATTGCATTAGTCATGCCCTTAGCCGCGGAACCAGACTGGCCGCCGGAGCGCATTGCCGCCGGCGTCGTGCTGTATTATCCCGAGGTCGAGGCGTTCGCAACGATCGATACGCTGGCCAGGCAGTTCGACCGCGTGTTCGTCGTCGAAAATGAATCCGCGGAGTACCCGGCTATGAACCCGGCGGTCGAAGTCATTTACAATACTGACAATCGCGGCTTGGCTGCGGCCGACAATCAGCTTTGCGCGGCAGCGCGCACGGCAGAATTCGAGTGGTTGCTGCTGTTCGACCAGGACAGCTTGATCCCTGCCGATTTCCGGCAGAGCTTCGAGCAATGTTTTCATGCCCTCGAACACCCACCGGCGCTGTTGGCGGCAAATTATTGCACCGAACTGCTCGGCGAGCGATTTCCCGGTTATCGGTTCGCAGGGGAAGACGAGGTCGCTGATCTTGTCGTCGCGCTGCATTCGGGCTCTCTGATCAATCTGGCCGTGCACGCGGCGGTGGATGGCCATGACGAGAGCTTTTTCGTCGACCACGTTGACCATGAGTACTGCCTTAGGCTCCGCCGTCGCGGCTATCGGGTGCAAGCTACGCGCCCGGCATTGTTCAGGCACGAGGTCGGCCAGGTGGCCTGCGCGCGCCTATTCGGTCGGGTCTGGCAAAGCGGTGGCCACTCGCCGGCGCGCCGGCGTGAAGCGACCGAGGCTTTGGTTCGATTGATCAAGTCGTACTGGCGCGACGAGCCGGGCTGGTGCATGCGTATGTTGCTTTTCGAGCTGCCAAGAAGCGTCGTGGCGATGCTAGTATTGGAGCGAATGCGAGTAGCGAAACTCACGGCAGTGACCGCCGGGCTTGTGCGCGGCATCTTCCGGTCGAAATTGAGCGTTTCATGAAAAAGAATCTCTGGGAACTGGTCTGGTTCCGCGCCTACGCCGACCTGAAGTCGGAGGCTTCCAGAACCTA
>CAYVFK010000269.1:0-2663 GCA_964450925.1 uncultured Hyphomicrobiaceae bacterium
GAGGCGATCCAGCTTTACCGCAAGCTCGGCTTCGAGCAGATCCCGGTTTATTGCATCAAGCGCAAGAACCCGATCAACGAACCACTGTTCATCGGCCCGGCGCCTGAGGAGCAACTCAACAGCTATGCGCGTATCATCATGGATGAGGCGCGTCGGCGCGGCATTGCAGTCGATATCGAGGACGCCAGCGCAGGGCTGTTCCGCCTGTCCTTCGGCGGGCGTTCGATCGCGTGCCGCGAATCGTTAAGCGACATGACGAGCGCCGTCGCCATGAGCCGGTGCATGGACAAGGCGCTGACCCAGCGGCTGTTGCGCCGCGGCGGGCTGACGGCGCCGGACCAGATCAAGGTCGATGATGACGACGAAGCGCGCGACTTTCTGCGCCGCCATGGACGCGTTGTTGTCAAGCCCGCCGAAGGCGAACAGGGGCGGGGCGTATTCGTTGACCTGACAACCGACCATGAAGTGATCGAGGCCATCGCTGCGGCGCGCGCCCTCTGCGCGACGGTGCTGATGGAGCAATTCGTTACGGGCCAGGACTTGCGCATCATCGTCATTGACCGGCAGGTTATTGCTGCCGCGATCCGCAAGCCCGCCGCGATCATCGGCAATGGCGTGCATGCCATCACTCAGCTCATCGAGAAGCAGTCACGCCGGCGCGAGGCCGCCACGGGCGGGGAAAGCCGCATTCCGATTGATGACGAGACCCGGCGCAGCGTGGCAGGCGCGGGCTACGCAATGGACAGCGTTCTGGCCGAGGGTGAAGAACTGATCGTGCGCAAGACCGCCAATCTGCATACCGGCGGCACCATTCACGATGTTACCCCCGACCTGCACCCTGATCTGGCTGACGCCGCGTTGACCGCAGCAGACATTCTCGATATGCCCGTTGTCGGGCTGGACTTCATTGTGCCCTCCCCGGCCGAGCCGGCCTATTTCGTCATCGAGGCGAATGAGCGGCCCGGCCTGGCAAACCACGAGCCGCAACCAACGGCGGAGAGCTTCATAGACTTTCTGTTTCCGCAGACCGTCACCAGACACAGGGCCACGCGCGCATGAGCCGTATTGAAGACCTGAAGATGGACACCGGATATCTGCTGAGCACGCTCAAGACGCTGCTCAACATTCCCAGTCCAACGGGCATGACGGATCTTGCGGTCGGTTTCGTGTGCAGCGAACTCGCCAAGCTCGATATTCCCTACGAACTGACCCGGCGCGGCGCGATCCGCGCCAACCTGCCGGGTGCGCGCGAGCATCCGGACCGCGCGGTCTCGGCCCACCTCGATACGCTCGGCGCGATCGTGAAGCGCATCAAGCCGTCCGGGCGGCTGGAGATTTCTCCGGTGGGACACTGGTCGGCGCGGTTTGCCGAAGGCGCCCGCGTCACCGTATTCATGGACGAGGCGCGCAAGATGCGCGGCACGATTCTACCGATCAAGGCCTCGGGACACACCTATGGCGACGATGTCGATGAGCTTCCGGTTGCCTGGTCGAATGTGGAAGTGCGGCTTGACGAGCGTATCTCCGATGCGCGTGACGCCATGGCGGCCGGGGTCAATGTCGGCGATATCATTGCCGTGGACACCAATCACGAATTCGCCAACAACGGCTTCATCAACGCGCGGCACCTCGACGACAAGGCCGGCACGGCGGCTGTGCTGACGGCGGCGAAAGCGATCGTCGATGCTGGTGTGACCTTGCCGCTCAACTGCCATCTGCTGTTCACGATCTCCGAAGAAGTCGGCGTCGGCGCATCGCACATCCTGCACGGCGATGTTGCGGAGATGGTTTCCATCGACAACGGCACCATCGCGCCGGAGCAGAACACCTCGGAATATGGCGTCACGGTCGCGATGCAGGACTCAAGCGGCCCGTTCGACTGGCACCTGACCCGCAGCCTGTTGCATCTGTGCCGGCGCTTCAACATCGAGCACAGCCGCGACGTGTTCAATCACTACCGCTCCGATGCGGCCTCGGCGATGGAGGCCGGCAACGACATGCGCGCGGCACTGATCTGCTTCGCGCTGGATGCCTCGCACGGCTATGAGCGCACCCATGTCGACTCGCTGATCGCGCTGTCGCGGCTCATCAATGTCTATATGCAAAGCCCGCGCCTGTTCGAGCGCGACGAGGATGCGCTCGGCCCGATCGGCGACCTTCCGGCAAGCGAATACGACAAGGTTGACGAGCCGTCCAACGAGGCGGCCGGATACCGCGTTGCCGCCGAACTCCACGGCGATGCCGCGGACGACCCGATACCGACGGTTTCAGCGCCGCCTGCCGAGCCAGACATGCAACTTTCCGGGTCTGAAAACTCGCCCGTGGTGCGCACGCCTGAAACCGGATACCGGAACGAGTGAGCCTTCTGGTTCAGTGCCCGTCCGCGCAGAGCGCATGATCAGCCAGAGACTGAAGCACATAGCAGTCGCCTGAGCGCTCCGCCGCGCATCCTTGGGCCATCCGCGCCAATTCCCGCTCCAGCTGCTGAAGTTTGGCGATCCGCGCTCGAACGGCATCGAGATGCTGTTGCACGAGGCGGTCGGCTTGCGCGCATGGCTGCTCCGGCGCATCGCTGAGCTTGAGCAATTCTCGTATGGCTCCCAGCGGAAGGCCCAACTCACGCGCATGGCGGATGAAGCGCAGCCGCTGCGCATGGCTTTGCG
>CAYVFK010000270.1:0-2652 GCA_964450925.1 uncultured Hyphomicrobiaceae bacterium
GCGGATGTCATACAGGTTCTGGGTCTTTGCCGCCGCTACGCTTGGGATGCTGGGCGTCCTCGCTGGCTCGGTCGGCGCGCACGCCCTGCTCGGCTATCCGCCCGAGGCCAAGCGGGTTTTCGACACCGCCCTGCAGTACCACATCATGCATGTGCCAGCGCTGTTGGCGGTGGCCTGGCTGGCCTCGCTCGATGCGCGGCGCGAAGCCGGCGGAAGCTGGCTGCCCCAGATGGCCGGCGCTGCATTCATCGCGGGTGTCGCGCTGTTTTCCGGAGTGCTGTATTTGCAAACCGTCTCCGGCGTGTCGATCGGCTTGCCGCTGCCGCCGCTCGGCGGGTTTTTCCTGATTTTCGGCTGGGTGGCGATGGCGCTGGCTGCATTCGGGTTGCCCGACCTGCGCAGGCCGGAGCGCCCACAAAGGAGTGGAAGCGATGATTGATCCGCGCAAAACGCTGCGGCGCGGCGATGCCCTTCTGGTCATTGACGTACAACGGGATTTTTGCCCCGGCGGGGCCTTGGCGATCCCTGACGGACATAAGGTCATTTCGCCGTTGAACCGTTGGATCGCAGCGGCTCGGGATGTCGGCGTCCCCGTCTACGCCTCGCGCGACTGGCACCCAGCCACGCATCTCAGCTTCGCGCCGCAGGGCGGGCCATGGCCGCCGCATTGCGTGCAGGATACGCCCGGCGCGGCGTTTCACGATGACTTGGACGTCCACGGCGCAATCGTCGTCACGAAGGGTACGCGTTTCGATAAGGACCAGTATTCCGCATTCGACGAGACCGGGCTGTCGCAGGAGTTGAAACGCGCGGGCGTGGAGCGCGTATGGATCGGCGGGCTGGCTCAGGATGTCTGCGTGAAGGCGACCGCGATCGACGCGCAGCGCGCGGGATACGAGGCCCATGTGTTGCCCGAGGCAACTTTGCCGGTGACGCCGCAGGGCGGTGAAGAAGCGGTCGACGAGATGCGCAAGGCGGGCATTACGATTGGGAGCTGACGCCCGAAGTCTGGCGCTCCACCCCTTTGAGTTGCGCACGCACCTTCTCGGTATAATCTGCGAGTGCAGCGCTGATCTTGACCGGGTACGGCATCTGGGTCGGCGCAATACCGCGGATTTCCGCGGGCAGCGATTTGATTTGTTGACTCGCGTAACCCCGGATCTCGTAGAGTTCTCGCCGGCGCATGGTGAGTTTGCCACCCCTCATGACGCATTCGATCAGCGGCCTGCCGTCCAGCGCCTCGCCTTGAAGAGCGAGCGTATCGCGAACTGCCTGCTCGTGCGGCGTCTCATGCCGAAACACCTGCTTCAGACCGGGATATGACGCCTTGCCCGGCGACAGCTTAAGCCGCCCTTCTCCCGCATAGGCTGTGAGCTTGTAGGCGATCTCCAGCGATGGCGCGTCCGCCGATACACCCATCGCAGTACCTACGCCAAAGCCGCTGATGGGCGCGCCGGATTCCACCAGTTCTGCGATCTTGTATTCGTCCAGGCCGCCGCTGGCGAAAATCTCGACGCCCGAAAGCCCCGCTTCGTCCAGCATGGCGCGCGCCTGTTTGCTCAAGCCCGACAGATCGCCACTATCCAGCCGGATCGCCCGCACTTTGAAATCCTCGCCCAGCTTGCGGGCCAGGTCGATGACGTTTTGCACACCCTGAAGCGTGTCGTAGGTATCGACCAACAGCACTGTCTTGGGATAACTGCGCGTGAACGCGGCAAAAGCCTCGGCCTCGTTGGCGAAGGCCTCAATGTAGCTGTGCGCCATCGTGCCGGAGACCTCGATGCCGTATTCACGGCCCGCCTCGACGTTGGATGTTGCATGTACCCCGGCAATGCAATGAGCGCGCGCCGCCTGCATCGCCGCGTCGCGCCCGTGGATGCGCCGCGCGCCGAAATCCACGACCGTCCTGCCCCGCGCCGCTTTCACCACCCGCGCCGCCTTGCTCGCTAGCAGCGTCTGCAAATGGACGATATTCATCACCGCCGTCTCGACGAGTTGCGCCTCAGCGATTGGCGCCTCGATCTCCAGGATCGGCTCGTTGGCGAAGACCGGGGTGCCTTCGGGCACGGCGTAGACATTGCCGGTGAAGCGAAAGCTCCTTAGCCAATCGAGGAACGCGGGTGTGAAATGCCCTAAGTCGCGCAGATAGGCGATGTCCGCTTCGTCAAATCGCAGAGTGTCGAGATAGCTGAGGACATCGTTCAGCCCCGCAGCGAGCAGATAATTGCGGCTCTCTGGCAATTCCCGCACGAACAGAGAAAACGCCGCGCGCTCCTGCATGTCCTGAGCGAAATAGGACTGCATCATCGTGAGTTCGTACAGGTCGGTGAAAAGCGCGCTCGTGCGCGCCTGGCCGTTGGTATCAGGCATAACGCCCTCCTCTTTTGTCGCGGCTGAAGCGCGCCGCGCCTAGTACCACAGCCCGCTTATCCAGTGATAACGCGGCCCCCCGAAGAACCGTCCCAACTCGGAAAGCTGGTCGAGCGGGCTAGTGGGTAGCGCCAGTGGCTCCAGATCGCGCGGGTCGAGTCGGCGCAGGCGCGCCACGCGGTCCTCTGTCTTCGGGTGCGAACGCAACAGCGACGGCGCGGGATTCTTGCGCCCCGGCATGAAGATGTTTTCCCAGAACTGTCCCTGATACCGCTCCAGCTT
>CAYVFK010000271.1:0-2652 GCA_964450925.1 uncultured Hyphomicrobiaceae bacterium
TACGCAGGATACTGCGCATTGTGCTGGCTGATCCCGTCCGCACGGCTTGGGAACATCACGCCCGCCGGCCTCAATTTCATGATCGTCTTCACCAATTTCATTGGCTGCCTCACGATGACGATCCTCAACCTGCTCGAAATCGGCTTTCTAGCAATCGGCTTCGTGTTCGGCTTGGGCATGGTGCTGCATTCGCGTGAAAACGATTATCGCAAGGGCGGTGACTTGGCCGACTTGGGCGATTTGAAATATACCGAAGCGTTTTTCGAGCTGCTGGCCGGCGCGTTCATCGTATATCTGTTCTACATGGAGTTTATGGAGCCGCCGGAGGCGTTGATGCCGCCAGTCTGGGAACGACTGTGGGACAGCGTGCGCGCGTGCGTTCCGAGTTGAAGAGCAAGGTTGGCGCGGTGTCCTGGGGGCAGGGAATGGGGGCAAGGCAACACAATTACGACCGGCTGAATGCCGACCAGGTCATCCGCACGATCCGGACGCTGGGCGACCGGATTGAGGAGCGGTTTCCGAAGCGGAACCTGTACCGTGTCTGCCGCGAGTTGCAGCATCTCGCCGAAATTTGCGCGCGTGATGCCGCACGTATCGGGAGGCCGAATTGGGGGCTGAGGCTTATCACGCTGGCAGGCTTCGCTGGCGTCGTTGCTGCGCTGGTACTCATCAGTGTTGTGGCTTTCGGCGGCGACATCACCCGTCCGTTCACCGGCGCGAGCCGTGACGAATTCGCTGCATTTACCGTGGTGCAAGGGCTGGAGGCGACCTTCAACATCGTCGCGCTGGCGTTTTTTGGTCTATTGTTCCTCTCTCGGCTCGAAGAGCGCGCCAAGCGCCACCGCGCTTACAATTCATTGCACCAGTTGCGCTCGATCACGCATGTCATTGACATGCACCAACTCACGAAAGACCCTACGCCGGTCACGCGTAATATGCCGCGCACAAAGTCATCTCCGCAGCGCGAGTTGACCCCGGGCGAATTGGCGCGATATCTGGATTATTGCACCGAGATGCTGTCGCTGACCGGAAAGATCGCTGCGCTTTACGCTCAGAACTCGCGCGACACGCAGATCGTCGCGGCCGCCAGCGACATTGAGGATCTGACCACCGGCCTGAGCCGTAAGATCTGGCAGAAGCTGATCATATTGCAGCACAACGCGCCGGAGGCGACTAAAGTCGACGCGGGCGAGCCGTCGCCATTGTTGCCGCGCGAAACAGCATGACTCCCGCGGCGCCGAGCATAGGGCTGAAGAGCGATCGCTCGCTCGCGCAACCCTTCGCACCGGGCATAATGCGCACCACATCCAACGCAACTGTGAGTTGCGAACCGGGACAGTGAGATGAACATCGACGAGATCATCGAAAACTTCGAATTCATGGATGACTGGGAAGACCGCTACCGCTACGTCATCGAGCTCGGTCGCGAGCTGGAGCCGCTTGACCCAGCGGACTACAACGAGGCGCATAAGGTGCGCGGTTGCGCCAGCCAGGTCTGGCTTGTGACAGAGCGCGAAGGTGAGCCAGATCGGCCCGTACTCAAGTTTCGTGGCGACAGCGATGCACATATCGTGCGCGGGCTGATCGCGATCCTGATAGCGCTTTATTCCGGCAAATGCGCCGACGAGATCGCGAAGATGGATGCCGAGCCGGTGTTCGACCAACTCGGCCTGCGCGATCATCTGACGCCGCAGCGCTCAAATGGCCTGGCCTCGATGGTCAAGCGTGTGCACAACGACGCTGCCTCAGCCATGAGCGCAACCTCCACCTGAGAAAACGCCTATATGCGCGGCTTGTAGTCCGCCGCTCCCCAGTGCGTCAGGCCGCGCGAACGATCTTTCATGGGGTCTGCAGCAGAGCCCGACAGGCCATAGTGCCGGGCCAGCTCCTTCAGCGCGATCTGCAGCACCAGTTTGGCCGAGCGGCGCGGCCACCCCTTTGCCTTCTCGGTCTCTTCCAGCCCTTTTAGATGGCAGCAGACATCTAGCAAGATGTCCGAGAGGTCCGGGCCGACGGAGCGGAGGGCGCGGCGGACACGCTGCTGTGCTGCCACGGTCTGCTCGCGAAGGTTCGTAGAGACGCCTGGCGCAGCGCGGCGTGATGCACGGTCGCTAGGAATGCCGTCCCAGCTCGCCGTCACGCGCGGTGTCATACCAGCGTAGAAGAAGTCACGGCGCAGCCGTTCACCAGCCTCGAACTGTAATGCATCAATCAAGGGCTGCCCGCTTTTGTCCTTGCGGCGGCGCAGCCAGCTCAGCGGGCTCTCGGTCTCGTCCACAAGCGCTGGCCGTCGCACGCCCTCGATTTCGGTGGTCTTGAGCGCGCGTTCCTGATGCTGCTGCCGAAACGCATCTGTTCGCGCAAGTTTTCGTCGCAAAAACGCTCTGCCGGCTTCGGAGAGCACAAACCCGCCATCATCTGGCGTAATTAATTGTCGTCGAGAGAGAGACGAGACGAGATCGCAAGAAAAACAGCGCGGTTTGCTAGTACCCGCAGATGATCCGTGTTTTAGAATGAATGCATCATCACATTCATTTGCCGATTTATCTGTGCGAGGCACAAGAAGGCGCGCGCCTCGCCGGCTCAATTGCAGCAGCAGCTTGACGGCGTCCGCATCAAGCTCGTCGCGATCGATCATTGCGATCTTCCTCC
>CAYVFK010000272.1:0-2621 GCA_964450925.1 uncultured Hyphomicrobiaceae bacterium
GGTCGCCACGAGATGGATGCCGCCGTCATGGAGGGCGCAAGCCGGCGCGCCGGCGCCGTCGCGGGTGTCCTTGGTCCGCGTAACCCCGTGCGCCTCGCCCGCGCGGTGATGACGCACACTGAGCACGTGCTGCTCGTCGGTGACGGCGCGCTGGAACTTGCTCGTCAGCAGGCGCTGCCCTTTGAAGCGCCAGAGTATTTCTTCACCGAGGCGCGCTGGGAATCATTGCAGTCAACGCTGTCCATGCGTGCACGCGGCGAGACGAATGACGACCCCGCGCGCCGCCACGGCACGGTGGGCGCTGTCGCCCGCGACCGCAACGGCGATCTCGCCGCAGCAACCTCGACCGGAGGCATCACGGCGAAACATCCCGGACGCGTCGGCGACACGCCGCTCATCGGGGCTGGCACCTTCGCCAATAACGCCACATGCGCCGTTTCGGCGACGGGTGACGGCGAAATATTCATGCGCTGGTGCGCAGCCCACGAGATCGACGCACGAATGCGCCTCGCCGGGCAATCCCTTCACGACGCAGCCGCGGGCGTCGTGGCGGAGCTGGCACGCCATGGCGGGTCCGGGGGGGTGATCGCCGTCGACCACGCCGGCCAAATCGTGATGCCGTTCAACTGCGAGGGCATGTATCGCGCCAGTCTCATTGAGGGTGAAGAGCCGTTTACCGCGATTTATTCTGTTAGGCATCCGCGATAGAAAACATCGGTAATGCCACGAGCACACGCGCACCGCCGGCCGGCGCATCGCTCAACACGAGGCGACCATGATGCGTGTCGACGACCTTCTTTGCGATGGTCAGCCCCAGCCCGGCACCGCCTGTCGCCCGATTGCGTGACGGGTCGAGCCGCACAAATGGCTCCAGCACCGCCTCGCGCTGGTCCGCCGGGATGCCGGGTCCAGCGTCATCCACCACGACGAGCAGCCATCGTCCGCGCGCGCTCAGTTCAACCCGCGCCATACCTCCATACTTCAGCGCGTTATCGAGCACGTTGGATACCAGCCGGCGCACACCGCGGGCATGGCCGAGCACCATCGCTTGCGTGCCGTCCAGCCGCGTTCGAAGCGTGATATCCGCACCCGCACCCTGCCGATCCTCGACCTCATAGGTCACCAACTCATGAAGGTCGACAAGTTCCTCTTGATGGTTGCTCGTGCCTTCGGAAATCGCCAGTAGTGCGTCGTCTAGCAGCCCAATCATGTCGTCGATGTCGCGCACCGCCTTGGCGCGCTCGGTCTCTTCCGGGATCGCTTCGGCGCGCAGACGCAACCGCGTGGCGTAGGTGCGCAGATCATGCGAGATGCCGCCAACGATTGCCATGCGCGCAGCGATCAGCGACGCGATGCGGCCCTGCAGGCGGTTGAACGCGCCGATCACCCGGCGGATTTCCGGCGCGCTCCCCGGCGCTTCGGGTAGCGGTTCGGACGTGCCCGAAAGGTCGACATTGTCCGCCGCGCGCGCCAGCATCCGCAGTGGCCGGGATTCGCGCCGGATCAGCAGGATGGTGAGAACCGCGATGCCAAAGCCGAATATGCTCGCCCAGAATCCGGGCGGCTGGCCAAACAGGCTGACCGTGAGAATGCCCTGGCTCTCGACCACCAGCGTTTCGCCTGTCTCCATATCGACGTAAATCGCAGAAGAGCCTGGCAGGATGAACGCGAAGATGTTGGGGAACAGCCAGCTCGGCGCGACCGGCTCCAGCAGTACCGTGACCCGCCGCGCACCAAGCGCTGGCAGATAGCGCCGCAGCACGCGCTCGGCAGCTTCGGATTTCTGCCAGTTCGACAGTACGCCGTTGTCGGACGGCTGTATAACGCGCACGCTGAAGCCAGGTGTATTCACCGCGCGCAGGATCACACTGCGCTCCCGCATAGGGGTTTGCTCAAACAGCTTCACCATTGCTGCGATTTGATCGGGCAGGGGAAGGCTTGCGGACGTGCCGGTGGCGCTGCTGCGATCGGCGTAGAACAAGGCAATCACAAACACCTGCAACACAATCAGGCTGACGATGAAAATCAGGGCGAGGCGCGTGACGAAACCAAAGCGCAGCATCAGGTGAGCTTCCTGACAGACGGGACGAACAAATAGCCATTGTTGCGCACCGTGGTGATGAAGTCCGCATCGGGCGCATGGGCGTGCAGCTTCTTGCGCAGCCGTGACACCGACATGTCAATAGTGCGGTCGAACGGGTCGGCCTCGCGCCCGCGCGTCCAGTCCAGCAGTTGATCGCGCGAGAGCACGCGGCGCGGGCGCTGGATGAAACACGCGAGCATGTCGAATTCCGCGCTGGTGAGCGCGACGGCCTCGCCTGCATCGGTGTGCAGCATCCGCGCGTCCAGGTCGATGACAAACCGGTCAAAGCCATAGCGGCGGTTTTCCGCGGCGATCGTGCTGCCGCCCTGGGTGCGCCGCAGGATCGCGCGAACCCGCGCCAACAGCTCACGCGGGTTGAACGGTTTCGCCAGATAGTCGTCCGCACCCATCTCCAAGCCTACGATGCGGTCGATGTCATCATTCTTCGCGGTCAGCATCAAGATCGGCACACTGCTGCCCGCGCGCAGGCGGCGGCAGATGGACAGGCCGTCCTCGCCCGGCAGCATCAGATCGAGAA
>CAYVFK010000273.1:0-2619 GCA_964450925.1 uncultured Hyphomicrobiaceae bacterium
GCAACCTATGGCGGGCGGCTGGCAAGCGCGCATATCGATCAACTCAGACTGGAGACCGCCTAGGACGTGGAACGGTTCCTCGACGCGCTCGCGCTGAGCGCGGGTTACAATTCGGCGTTGGTGGCGATCGGCGCGGCGCTGCTCGGCTTCGCTGCGGGCGCATGTGGCACGTTCATGTTCCTGCGCGGGCGCGCGCTCGTCTCCGATGCCCTCGCCCATGCCACGCTTCCTGGCATAGGACTGGCCTTCATCGTGATGGTCACGCTCGGCGGCGATGGGCGCAATCTTGTCGGGCTGCTCGCCGGCTCGGCGATCACGGCGGGTCTCGGCGTGCTGGTGGTTGACTGGCTCGTCAGCCGCACACGACTTGCGCAGGACGCAGCCATTGGCGCGGTGCTCTCCGTGTTCTTCGGGCTGGGGATCGTGCTCTTGACCATTATACAGGCGATGTCGTCGGGGCGTCAGGCTGGGCTGGAGAGCTTCTTGTTAGGCTCCACAGCGGGTATGCTGTTTCAGGACGCTGTCGTGATCGCGCTGGGCGGCGCGCTGGCCGTAACCTTCACCTGGACGCTACGCCGCCCGATGACCTTGGTGGCATTCGACGCCGATTATGCCGTCGCCTTGGGCTACAATGTCCGCGCCATCGACGTCGCTATCATGGGGCTGGTTCTTGCGATCACGGTCATCGGTCTAAAGCTCGTCGGGCTGATCCTGATTGTCGCACTGTTGATCATCCCGCCGGTCACGGCGCGTTTCTGGACTGAGCGGGCCACCGACATGATCTGGATCGCCGGCACGATGGGCGCTGTGTCCGGCTATGTCGGAACAGCGATTTCAGCCTCCGCCCCTGCCCTGCCCACCGGGCCAATCATCGTGCTGATCTGCGCGGGCCTGATGGTCGTCTCGCTTTTGTTCTCGCCGCGCCGGGGCGTGGTGGCCGCGGCGATCCAGTTCTATCGTTTTCAGCGCCGCGTACATCTGCGCCAGGGGCTGCTGGCGCTTGCGCGGTTAGAGCCAATCCACGACCGTATGACGCTGTCGGTGCTGCGCCGTGCCGGGTTGATCCGCCGCGACGGCGTGCCGACCGAAGCGGGCCGCGCACAGGCCGCCAAAGCGCTGCTGGACGAACGTCGCTGGGCCATCGTCCGCCGGCTTTATATCGACTCTGCGCTCGCCGGCCGCTATGACGGCGTAACGCCGATCGAGGCTGCGCTGACACGCGACGAAATCGCCGAGAT
This sequence comes from uncultured Hyphomicrobiaceae bacterium, assembly GCA_964450925.1. GTDB lineage: Bacteria > Pseudomonadota > Alphaproteobacteria > Rhizobiales > Rhodomicrobiaceae > Dichotomicrobium. Next base: position 1,239 of record CAYVFK010000273.1, read on the forward strand.
CGACCGCCAACTCGGCCCGCCCCAGGAGGTGCCAGCCTGATGGGCTCCGAATTTGTCCAGCTCAGCCTGACGCCCATCCTTATCGGGGTCCTCGCTTCGATCGCCTGCGCGCTGCCGGGCGTATTCCTCTTGCTGCGGCGTGAGGCGCTGATCAGCGACGCCATCGGGCATGTGGTGCTGCCAGGCATCGTCGTCGCGTTTCTGGTTACAGGCGTCGTCGCCGCGTGGCCGATGATGCTTGGCGCTGGCGCAGCCGCGCTGGTCGCTGTGGCGCTGATCGAGGCCATCAAGCGGCTGGGACATATCGAGCCAGGCGCGGCGATGGGTGTGGTTTTCACCGCAATGTTTGCTGGCGGGGTCCTGCTGTTGGAGCAGACCGACACCAGCGGCGTGCATCTCGACGTTCAACATGCGCTGATGGGCAACCTGGAGAGCCTTGTGTGGCTGGCCGGGCGCGACTGGAGCGCGCTCACCGACTCGGCTGCGCTGGCCAAGCTGCCCGACGAGCTGCCACGCCTTGCTGTGGTGTGCGCTATCGTCGTCGCGCTGGCGATCGTGTTCTGGCGACCGCTCAAAATCGCGACATTCGACGAAGCCTTCGCTCGGACCATCGGCATCCCGACGCGGCTGGTGAGCCTGGGGCTTGTGATGACGGCGGCAGCAGCGGCGGTTGCGGCTTTCGATGCGGTCGGCGCAGTGATCGTGATCGCCATGTTCATCTGCCCGCCAGCCGCCGCACGGCTAATGAGCGACCGGCTGGAGATCAACCTGCTCTGGACGGTGACATTCGCCATGCTGTCGGCGGTGCTGGGTTACGTGCTGGCGGGCTACGGGCCGCTTTGGCTGGGGGCCAGCCATTCGGTCAGCGCGGCAGGAATGATCGCGACCGTATCAGGCATTATCCTGGCGCTGGCCGCGCTCTTCGGCCCTTGCCGCTCGCGCACCGGCGAGGCCGCCACAACCTGAAAAAGCTGGCGCGCGTCATGTCCCCCTGCTATCCGTCCCGAACCACATCTTGGGGTGGGAGCGGCGCGATGGACAAAATCAAATATGTCTTCGGCATTCTGGCCGCCTTTATCATGGGCGGGCTTTTCCTCGCCGGGCCGGGCGAGATCTCCGAAGAAATCCCTTACAATGTGGAGTTGGGCCTCGGGGCGATCGCGTTCGGGTGCCTGATGATCGCCGCGCTTTTCAGCGATCGGGCAAAGGACCTGCTTCTCGCGGTGATCTTTGGCCCTATTTCGGTTGTTCTGATCCTGATGGCTGCCTCGAGCGATTTCGAAATCGGGCAGCGCGTATTGTTCGGGGTGCTCGGCGCTGGCACAGCGCTGTTTTTCGTCTATAGCGTGATCACCACGTTCACTGGAGACGACGTGGCCTC
>CAYVFK010000274.1:0-2605 GCA_964450925.1 uncultured Hyphomicrobiaceae bacterium
CCGCGCTGTTTACTGGATCAGCTTCACATCGACGATCTTGCCATCCTGGATTTCCCAATGGCCGATCGTGCCAGGCACATCGCCGTTCTCGTCGAAATCAACCGAGCCGGACGCGCCCTCGTAATTGATGTCCTCGCCATCGGCGAGCAGCTTGACGGCCTTGGCCCATTCGCCTGGCAGGATCACTTCTCCCGGCGGGTTGGCGACATCGCGCAGGTTGTCGCGGATCGCTTTCGGGTCGGTCGAGCCGGCCTTCTGCGCTGCCAGTGCAATCACCATCGTGGCGTCATACGCCGTGTCGTAATACGGCTTCGGCGGCAAGTCGCCATATTCTGCGGCGTATGCTTCGCGAAACACGCGCAGACCTTCTGTGTCCGGTGACTGCGGCACGGTGCCGAACGCGCCTTCGAGGATGCGCGCGCCGATCCGGTCGATGATCTCCGGCGCCTTCATACCGTCCGTGAACACGAAACGGGTGAAATAGCCGCCTTCGAGCGCCTGACGCAGGATCACGCTCCCGCTTTCGGGATAGCCGATCACAACCAGTGCCTGGGTGTTGATGCCCTTGGCCCGCTGGAGTTCGCCGCGATAGGACGCCTGCCCCTGCTCGAACGCGATGGAGGACGTCACCGTCCCGCCGAAGGCTTCGGCGAAGGCGTCTGCCAGCCCCTGCCCGTAATCGTTGTTTACATACAGAACACCGACGTTCTCCAAGCCCTTTTCGCTCACCAACTTAGCGAGCGCGACGCCCTGAAACGCATCAGACGGCACGCTGCGGAACAGAAAGTCATTGTCCTCCAGGCCTGTGATGGTCGGCGAGGTTGAAGCGTTGGAAATCTGCGGGATGCTCTCGCGGCTCGACACGGTCCGCGCCACCGGAATCGTAACGCCCGAGGACAGTGCGCCGACAATCGCTTGAACGCCGTCGATATTGACGAGTTTCTGCGCCGCATCAACACCGGCCTGCGGCTTGGTTTGCGTGTCTGCGACCACGAGTTCGACCGGCTCCCCGTTGACACCGCCCGCGTCGTTGATCTGTTTGACGGCGAATTCGACGCCCTTCAAGTCGGCTTCGCCATAGGCCTGAAGGTCCCCGGTCATCGGCATCAGCGCGCCGATCCTGAGCGGTTCGGCCAGCGCCGGTCCGGCCATCAGCCCTGCCGTGAGAGCCGCAGCGAGCGTCTTCAGAATACTTGCCTTCATGCTCCAACCTCCCGTTCTCATATCGCTTTCGCATCAGACTGCGCCAGGAAACTATCATGCGCGCCGCGCCGCGGCCAGACACCGCACATGTGAACGCCGCCAGGCTGTCCCGGCGGACAATCGGCCATGGACATGGCTGGCGAATTGCTGTTGAACCTGTGCCGGACTCGCGCAAGCATGGGAGCATCGCGTGATTGTTGTCGAGAACGTATCGAAATCATTTGGCGGGCTGAAAGCTATATCGGACTGTTCGCTAGAAGTCTCGGACGGTACGATTACCGGGCTGATCGGGCCGAACGGCGCGGGCAAATCAACGCTCTTTAGCATCATCGCCGGTTTCATGCGTCCCGATACGGGCCGCATCCTGCTGGATGGGCGCGATATCACCGGTGTAGAGCCGCACGAACTGTTTCACCTCGGCCTGATCCGCACCTTCCAGATCCCGCATGAGTTCTCCCGCATGAGCGTGCGCGAGAACCTGATGCTGGTGCCGCCCGGTCAGAAGGGCGAGAAGCTGCCAGCATCGTGGCTGCGGTGGAGCGCGGTGCGCCGGCAGGAGATGGAGATCGCGGACAAGGCCGACGAGGTGCTCGCGTTCCTCCAACTTTCGCATCTCGCCGACGAGCTTGCAGGGCGCCTGTCCGGCGGACAGAAGAAACTGCTCGACCTGGGGCGCGCGATGATGACGGATGCGAAAGTCGTGCTGCTCGACGAGCCGGGCGCGGGCGTGAACCGAACGTTGCTGGCGCATATCAGCGAGACGATCCGTCGGCTCAACGAAGAGCGCGGCTACACCTTCTGCCTGATCGAGCACGACATGGACATGGTCGCCGCCCTGTGCGACCCCGTCATCTGCATGGCGCAGGGAAGCGTGCTGGCGCGCGGTACGATGGACGAGATCCGGGCCAACGAGGCCGTGCGCGAATCCTATCTCGGCCACACCGTGCCGGCATGAGGAAACAGGGTGGGGGCGGCGTGAGCCTGCTGGCGGCAAACGACATCTATGGCGGCTATGGCGGCGCAGACATCCTGAACGGGGTGAGCCTGCACGTCGAGCCGGGCGAGATCGTTACCATCGTCGGGCCGAACGGCGCGGGCAAGTCGACCTTCATCAAGGCGCTGGCCGGGCTGGTCACGATCCGCGCGGGGCAGGTGCTGTTCAACGGGCAAGACATCACCGGCATGCCGCCGGAAAACGCCGCGCGGCTGGGCATCTCCTACGTGCCGCAAGAGCACAACGTGTTCACCTCCATGACCGTGATGGAGAACCTGGAGATGGGTGCGTTCCTGCTGTCGGACGACTTCAGCGCGCAGATCGAAAAAGTGTTCGCGCTATTTCCGCGCCTGCGCGAGCGGCGCGCTCAGCCGGTCTGGCAAATGTCGGGCGGCGAACGGCAGATGG
>CAYVFK010000275.1:0-2605 GCA_964450925.1 uncultured Hyphomicrobiaceae bacterium
GCGGCGGAAGAACTCCACCAGCATGAGCAGGCCGAAGGTGTGCTGTTCACCCGGAGCCGGCAGGACTAGCGCCTGACGCAGTGGTGCGTTGAGCTCGCCATCAACGGTTACAGCAGGGCTATATTTGCGCAGCATCTGCTGCAGCATGCTCAGCCCGATCGTCACCTGTGTGAAATCGCAACGATCCTGGTCCCAGAACTCGCCCAGACGCCGCGCCGTCGGCGCTAGCAAGTCAAGAAAAACCTGGTCAAGCGTCGCGCCTTCCGCCCGTCGCGCCTCGATGTATGCAGCGGCAAGCGCATGGTCGTTTTGCAAGATGATCTCGGTGAAGTCCTCGACGCTCCCCGCCTTGAGCTGCCGAGCGGACCTGGTTTGCGCAAGCCCCCAATTTGGCGAAATCCGGTGCGCAAGCATGAGCCGAGGGATCACCTCGGATTCTATTGTGCGGCTGAGTTGCTCTGACACTTCTCTATCGCTCGCTGGCCGTCGCACCGAAATTGGCGTGCGGCTATCGTTGTCGTCTCCCGCCTCGACTTCGTAGTCGACATCATCCCCATAATCTTGCTGATCCGGGGTCGCATCGGCGTGCGGTATCCTCGTGACTGACATTGACGCATCCTCCCTTGCGATGCTTCCGGCATGACACCAGACACATCTCGGCCGGTCCTTGTGTCGGAAGGCCGCACTGTCAAGGTACATCGACGCCCCTGCCATTGGGAAGAGTTGTCTCAATTTTTCGCTCGGATTCGCGCCTCCATGCGCCGAATTCGCTACGGACAGGGCTTTATCCGCTGTCCTGAACACAGGCTACGCCTGCCCACAGCATCGGGCGCCCCGTGACACACCTCAATTAAGACATAACTCTGGTTCGATGTAAAGCAAACTTTACGTCAAGAATGGTTGACTCTTTTGCGCGGCCCGCCTTAGAGTGGATGTCAAACAAAGTTCACAAAGGGTCACCCGATGCGCGAGCATCATGATCAATCGCAAACCAAGCCGCTTTACACGCCTGAAGAGCGCAAGCGCCGCGACTCGACTCGCTGGACGCTGGTGCAAGGGATCCTCGCTCCCGTCCAGTTCCTGATCTTTCTGATCAGCCTTGGGCTTGTGATCCGCTACATCATGACGGGCGAAGGTTTCGCGCTCGCCACCTGGTCGATCGTGGTCAAGACGCTGGTGCTCTACACCATCATGGTTACCGGCGCGATCTGGGAAAAGGTTGTGTTCGGGCGCTACCTGTTCGCCCCCGCCTTCTTCTGGGAAGACGTCTTTTCCATGCTCGTGCTGGCGCTGCACACGGCCTATCTGGCAGCGGTCTTCCTCGGCTGGGGGACCCCGCTTGAGCAGATGATCGTCGCGCTTGCGGCCTATGCGGCCTACGTGATCAACGCTGTGCAATTCGTGCTCAAGCTGCGCGCCGCGCGCCGCGACGAAGAAGCCACCAAGCGTCTGGCCGCCCAGAAGTCTTTCACCGCCGAAACCCAGTTCAGCCAAGTCGGAGGTGCGCAATGAGCCATGCCGTCATCGCCGATGTGCCCGCTGCGAAAGAAGGCTGCACCGAGCGCCCGATCATCCGCGAACGCGGCCAGCGCGAAGTTTTCTGCGGCCTGACGGGCATCATCTGGCTCCACCGGAAGATTCAGGACGCTTTCTTTCTGATCGTCGGCTCGCGTACTTGCGCGCATCTCATGCAATCGGCCGCCGGCGTGATGATCTTCGCCGAGCCGCGCTTCGCCACCGCGATCATCGACGAGCGCGATCTCGCCGGAATGGCGGATGTCAATGAAGAGTTGGACCGCAATGTCGCACGCCTCCTGGAGCGCCGTCCTGACATCAAGATGCTGTTCCTCGTCGGCTCCTGCCCGTCCGAAGTCATCAAGCTCGACCTGTCAAAGGCGGCTGAGCGCCTGTCAAAGAATTACGCGCCGGATGTGCGCATCCTGAACTACTCGGGCAGCGGCATCGAGACGACCTTCACCCAGGGCGAGGATGGCTGCCTGGCCTCGATGGTCCCGGAACTGCCCGGTCTGCCTGAAGGCTCTGATCAGTCGTTGATGATCGTGGGTTGCCTCGCTGATGTGGTGGAGGATCAGTTCACCAGGATGTTCGAGCGCATGGGCCTGCCGACACCTGTCTACTTGCCTATGCGCGACTCGGAAAGACTTCCGCCGGTCGGCCCGGATACGCGCTACCTGCTCGCACAACCGTATCTGATGGACACTGCCCGCGCGCTGGAGAAGCGCGGCGCCCAGCGCATTCCCGCACCGTTTCCCCTCGGCGTGGAAGGCACCACTGGCTGGCTCAAGGCCGCGGCTGATCAGTGGGGCGTTGAGCAAGAGACGTTTAACGAGGTCACAGCGTCGGGCCGCGCCCGGGCCGCCCGGGCACTTGAGCACTACAAGGAGCAGCTTGGCGGCAAGCGTATCTTCTTTTTCCCCGATTCTCAGCTGGAAATCCCTCTTGCCCGGTTCCTTGCCCGCGAAATGGACATGGAGCTGATCGAGGTCGGCACGCCCTATCTGCATCAGCAGCATTTGGCTGATGAACTCGAGATGCTCCCGGCCGAGGTGCAGCTCAGCGAAGGCCAGGATGTCGAAAAGCAGCT
>CAYVFK010000276.1:0-2601 GCA_964450925.1 uncultured Hyphomicrobiaceae bacterium
CCGACGATGTCGCCGCACTGCCCGGACGACCGGAAATATGATGTGATCGACCGCGTCACCGCGCATTTCCAGCAATTGGCGGAGAGCGGCACGACGTTGGCCGGCCAGTCGATCCGCGACCTCATCACCGTGAATGGCGTGCGGATCGTGCTGCAGGACGGGACGTGGGGGCTGGTGCGCGCCTCATCCAACGAGCCGAAGCTGGTCGTCGTGGTCGAAAGCCCCACGAGCGAGGCGAACATGCGTGCGATTTTCGAGGCGATCGACGCGCACCTCCAGAGCTACGAAGACATCGGCGAATACAACCAGCGCATCTAGGGCGCATTCAGGCGGATATGCAGCTATGAACGCGCTCCCAGTCGTTGTTCGATCATGTTTTGGCCGCGTCGCGCCCCGTAGGCTCTCCCCCACCGCGAAGCGGCAACCGACTGCACCTCAATCGCCGCCAGGCCCAACCGTGTCACAGCCAAGGGCCGCGAGCCTACACGAACTCATCGAAGGTGCGTCGAAGCTTGTCCACGACCTCGTCGATATGCGCGCGCTCTGCCACAAACTGCGGCGCAACGATCGCGACATCGCCGGTGAATTTTACATGGCAACCGTTCCAGAAAAGCGCTTTTTGCATCGCCTGCCCGCGCCGGCCAGGTACGCCGTCATGGTGCACCTCGATCCCTGACATCATGCCGATGGTTCGAATATCCTTGACCAGCGGATGGTCGCGCAGGCTCATCACAGCCTCCGCGAAATAGGGCATCATCTCTGCTGCGCGCTCGAAAAGCCCGTCACGCTCATAGATGTCGAGCGCCGCCAGTCCTGCCGCGCAGGCCGCCGGATGGGCGGAATAGGTGTACCCGTGGAAGAACTCGATGGCGTTGTCGGGGCTGGCATCAGTCACGGTCTCATAGATATCGTCCTTCACCGCGACCGCGCCCATCGGGATCGAGCCATTCGTCAGCGCCTTGGCCATCGTGGTGATGTCCGGCGTGACGCCGAACCGCTGGCTGGCGAACGGCTTGCCCAGGCGTCCGAAGCCGGTGATGACCTCATCAAACACCAACAGGATGCCTTGCTCATCGCAAATCTCGCGCAGTCGCTCCAGATAGCCGGCGGGCGGCACCAGCGTACCGGTTGACCCCGCCACCGGCTCGACGAACACCGCCGCGATAGTCGAGCCGCCATAGGTATCGCAGTGGCGCTGAAGATCGTTGGCGAGTTCCACGCCGTCTTTCTGGGGCTGGCCATCGCAAAACAACTCGTTGCCCGTGAAGGTGTGGCGCATCATGACGACATTCGGCATCGTCACCGGGAACGTCTCGCGGTTCTTGACCATGCCGGAGAGGCTTACGCCGCCGATATTCACCCCGTGGTAGGCGCGCTCGCGGCTGACAAAACGCAGGCGCTGCGACTGACCACGCGCGCGGTGATAGGCCATGACGATCTTGAGGGCGGTATCGATCGCTTCGGACCCGGAATTCACAAAGAACACATGGTTCAGAGGCTCGGGCAGTAGCGCCGCAACACGCCGCGCCAGATCAAACGATGCGGGATGCCCGACCTGGAAGGAAGGCGAGTAGGAGTTGGTCATGAGCTGCTTGTGGACAGCGTCGGCGATCTCCGGGCGCGCATGGCCAGCCGGGGAGCAGAACAGCCCGGACGAGCCGTCAATCACGCGCCCCCCATGGTGATCGGTGTAGTATACCCCTTGCGCGGAGACGACCATCCGGGGCTTGTCCTTGAAGTCGCGGTTGCCCGTGAACGGCATCCAGTGTTCTTCGAGGGAGTTCACGCGCTCTGGGGCGCTCGCTGCAAGGTTTTCCATAATTCCACTACTCCGGGCTATTACTTCGCGGATGTTACCGCAGGTCACGTCTCGATCCAACCGCGCGCCCGGAGGCGATCATCAGCTATGTGCTGATAGCGCTTCACGCAGGCGCAGCCGCGGTCACGTCACGCGCAATGAAAGCATATTCAAAGCAGGTTGCGCATCCTACAAATGAGCAGCCCGTGGCAAAAAGCGGCAGGTTGTTACCCGCCGCGGCTTTCGATCGCCTTCGCCTTTTCGACCAGCACTTCTGCCTGGCGAATGGAGGCATAGTCGATCAGCCGGCCGTCAAGCGACACCGCGCCCTTGCCTTGCGCCTCAGCTTCGCGCATCGCCGCGAGGATGCGTTGCGCGCGCTCGATTTCCTCCGCGCCAGGGCTCATCACCTGGTTTGCGAGATCGATCTGTGACGGGTGGATCGCCCATTTGCCCTCACAGCCGAGCACCGCCGCGCGTTTCGCCGCCGCCACGTAGCCGTCGGGGTCGGAGAAATCACCGAATGGCCCGTCGATCGGGCGCAGGCCATTCGCCCGCGCCGCCACGACCATCCGCGCGATCGCGTAGTGCCACATGTCGCCCCAATGGCTTTCGCGCGCCGCGCCGCCGTCCGGCGCATCCGTCAGCACCGCGTAATCCGGATTGGCCCCGCCGATGTTGGTCGTGCGCGCTCGCGTGGACGCGGCATAGTCGGCAACGCCGAAATGCAGTGACTCGTTGCGCTTGCTCGCCGCGGCGATCTCCGAGACGTTCTGCATGCCCAGCGCGGTCTCGATGATGTG
>CAYVFK010000277.1:0-2592 GCA_964450925.1 uncultured Hyphomicrobiaceae bacterium
TCCGGCTCACCTTCCTCAACAAGTGCGACGAACTCGAACGCCCCACCGTGGCGGAGATGTACCAGCGCTGCTTCGCCGAGGAACTGCCCGAAAGCGCGCTCCGAGTGAAGGTGGCGTGAGGCCGAGCGCTCTTCTAAGATACAGAATATTTCATTCATTACAATGGGTTATAAGTTTTTCGACGCTTGGTGATTGACCTTTCGTTAAATTCCCCCACGGTGGCTGTTGGGGCGTACATTTAGGAGGGACAAAGATGTTGCCGATAAAACAATGCTTCGCGACTGCGTGTCTAACTGCCCTTGCGGCGGGACATTTTGTCGTGCCTGTCGCTATGGCGCAGGATGGTGAGCAAAAGGCTGGAGAGGAGCGCGTCAGTGACCGCCGGGCCAAAATGGCAGAGGAGCGCTTCCGCGAAAATATCGGCGCAGCTTTGAGCTGGATGCAACAGAATCGCGCACAATCTGAAAACATGTTCCTCAAAGAGGATATTGAGGCGATTCGGAAGGCGCTCGAAAGCGAGACGTTTGACGAATATTTTGCTGAGCAGGCTAAAATCCTCGGTGACTTGCAGGAAAAAGGCACGCCGCTTCAACCGACAATTTTCCTCGTCGCTGATTTCGGGCACATGCTCCGCGTCGGCCGCGATACAGATCGCGTTTCGGCCCGTCTGCTCGAAACAACTCGGACGCTTTACGGGCCGAAAGCCGCGCAGGCATTCCGAGAGAAATACGGCAAGGTACGCCGTTTGACCCCGGCTGTTTATGCTGACCTGAAAAAGTGGTGGCAGAATTGGGAGATTATTATCCCGAAGCCGGAGCCGGTTGATGATACATCGGAAATGAATTGCTCAACGGAGATCGGCTGGTCGAGCGCGAATCTGGACGGCGCGACCGCCTGTCTTCCTCCCGGCGCGACCCGTCCGACCAGCGGCAGTTCCCAATATCTGTCGTCGAGCGGCCTTCTGGCCCAGCTTGATATTCCGCTGGAGCCGCAACTGACCTGCACCAAGAACCAGCGCCGTCGCGGCACCTGTGTCGGCTTTGCCATTACCGCCAGCCTCGAAACGCGCGGCGCGCGGGCCCGGAAGAAGAAGTTCAACTTTTCTGAGCAGTATAACTATTTCAAATCGGAGATTTACACCGGAAACGGCCGTTATTCCTACGGGCTGCCGACGCAATCGGTTGTCGATGATTGGGGCGACGGGGACTGGCAGACCGGGCGGGAAACGGCCTGGACGTATAATCGCGGCCTGTCGATGGACCCGATTGATACCGGAAGCGTCATGACCTATCGCGACAATGTCTATCCCGATAGCTGCGTCGGCTATTCCGGCTATTGTACCGATTACGCTTTTCAGGGCACGCCCAACTCCAATCACAGCGTCTTTACGCGACCAAGTCCGCAAAGCACGCAAGATAGTTTCGGCGCAAAGACCGCGTATCAGTACACTTGGGGCTTGTTCACCTCCCGCGCCGATGTGCTTGAGGATGAGATCATCCCGCTACTTAACCGCAACATTCCGGTTATCGTAAGCTACACTGTCACCGACAATTATATGAATATGACCGGTGACTATCTGGTGTGGAGCAGCAGTGACAGTCAGCGCAGCGGCGGTCATGCGACGCTGATTGTCGGCTATGTCGCAAAAGAAGACCTACCAAGCAGCGCGCCGACACCTGTGGGCACCGGCTATTTCATCATCAAAAACTCATGGGGCGCAGGCCGAGCCGATTGCGGCTATGAGTATATTGATGAGAAATGGCTGCGCGAGCAAATGCGCGGCCTGTCGAGCCTGTCGGTTCAGTAACCTTCCCTGAGGCCGGAAGGGCGGCCCGGGGCAACCCAGGTGTCCCTCCCGGTTATTTTAAGGAGATACTGATATGAGAGTCTTTGTTCTTTCGGCTCTGTTGGTTGGCCTTGCGGCCTGCAATGTGCCCGAAGATCCGCCCACCAGCGCGAAGATTTATCCGGTCGAATACAATGAAGCAATAAGTGTTGAGGACACCGGCCGTTTCGGCCTGTCCCTTATCGAGAACGCTGGAACAGGTTATGTCTGGCGAGCTTCGGTATACGGCTCTGCGATTAACGTCGCCGGCGAAGAAGACGCACCTGGACGCGTGGCCGCCGGCGCCGAAACGACCCGCGTTTTCTGGTTTGATACGGTTGAGAATGGCACGGCGACGGTCACTTTTGCGCTGGCGCGCGCGGGTGAACCGCCCGAGCAGACGCGCGTGATAGAAGTGACTGTTGATGCGGGGTAGTTGCCCCCTTCCGCCGTGCCTCCACGCAGGTGGGGGGCTCGTGCGTTAGGGTTGAGGCATAGAATGATAAGATTTCCGCCAAGGCCCACATACAACAGGTCTTCAAATAACGAAACTGCGCTACCTCGTCATCAGGCCAGCAGCGGCTCACTCGAGCGGTCGCCGCCATTGGAGTCCGGGTGGAGGCGGCGCACCAGCTTGCTGGATTTCGCGCGGAAGGCGTTGCATGTCGTCATCCCTCTTCTTTGTGTGCGAGTTCGCACGCGCCTCGCCAGGTGGCTAACCGCTTCAACTCCTGGGCGAGATAACGTCTTCAGCGATCATCATCGGA
>CAYVFK010000278.1:0-2585 GCA_964450925.1 uncultured Hyphomicrobiaceae bacterium
TCGGCGCGCGCGGACTTCCCCGGCGGCGACGCGGGCACGCTCTACGACTCCATCCAGAAGCTGCTCGCGCTGCCGGACGACATGCGCCTGTTCATGTGCCACGATTACGGCCCGAACGGCCGCGACATCCAGTGGGAGACCACGGTCGGCGAGGAGAAGGCGCACAACATCCATGTCGGCGGCGGCAAGACAAAGGATGAATTCGTCAAGTTCCGCAAGGAGCGCGATGCCACGCTCGACATGCCGCGACTGATCATTCCTTCGCTGCAGGTGAACATGCGCGCGGGCGAAGTACCGACCGACGAGCACGGCGACGAGATGCTGAAGGTGCCGGTCAACAAGCTTTGATCGCCCGCCCGTCGCCAGCTTGTGAGGCCGGTGCGGCCGTCAATAACAGAATTAAGAAACGGCTCAGAAAATCCGGAGCCAGACAACGAGGAAACGAACCAATGGACGCCAAGCCGATTTCGGACCGCCTCAGCGTCGCGGGGCAAATCCGGCCCGAAGACATTCCCGAAATCGCGAAGGCCGGATACCGCGCGATCATCTGCAACCGCCCTGATGGCGAAGCGCCGGACCAGCCGACCTTCGAGGAAATCGAAACCGCGGCCGAAGACCGGGGGCTGGAAGCGCGCTACATGCCCGTCGTTTCGGGCCGTGTCCGCGACGAGGACGCCGAAGCCTTCGGCACGGCGCTGAAGGAGCTGCCCGGACCGATCCTCGCCTATTGCCGCTCCGGCACCCGCTCGGCCACACTCTGGTCGCTCGCCGAGGCTGAAAGCCGCCCGGTCACCGACATTCTGGCCAAGACCAAGCGCGCGGGCTTCGACATGAGCGGTGTGGTGCGGCGTATCGCCAATGCCGGCAAGACGCCGACAGACCGGCCGGACGCGAGCTATGACGTGGTGATCGTTGGGGGCGGCGCAGCCGGCATCTCGGTCGCCTCCAGCCTGAAGGCTCGGCGCTCCGACCTCGACATCGCCATCATAGACCCGGCGGATGTGCACTACTATCAGCCCGGCTGGACAATGGTCGGCGGCGGCATCTTCGAGGCCGAAGACACCGTGAAGACGATGGGATCGCTGATCCCGCGCGGCGTGACCTGGGTGAAGGCGGCGGTCGCGGCCTTCGAGCCGGGCGACAACGCCGTGATCCTCGATGGCTGCCGCGTCATCAAATACGACCGGCTGATCGTCTGCCCTGGCCTCAAGCTGGACTGGAACCGCGTGGAGGGGCTGGTCGAAACGCTCGGGCGCAACGGCGTGACCTCGAATTACCGCTATGACCTCGCGCCCTACACCTTCGAACTCGTGCAGAACATGAAAGGCGGCCGCGCGGTCTTCACCCAGCCGCCCATGCCGATCAAATGCGCGGGCGCGCCGCAAAAGGCGATGTATCTCTCGGCGGATTACTGGAATCGTCGCGGGCGGCTTAAGGATATCGACATCGGCTTTCACAATGCCGGCGGCGTGCTGTTTGGCGTGAAGGAGTATGTCCCGGCGCTCATGGAGTATGTCGAGAAATACGGCATCGACCTCAACTTCTTCCATAACCTCGTCGCGGTTGACGGCCCAGCCAAAACCGCCTGGTTCGACATCAAGAAGCCAGACACTGAGCCGGAGCGCGTAAAGGTCGAGTTCGACATGATGCATGTCTGCCCGCCTCAGACCGCGCCGGACTTCATCCGCGTTTCGCCGCTGGCCGACGAGGCCGGCTGGATCGATGTCGATCAGGCGACGCTGCGCCACAAGACCTACGACAACATCTGGGCGCTGGGCGACGTCATGAACGCGCCAAACGCCAAGACGGCAGCCGCTGCACGCAAACAAGCGCCGGTGGTGGCTGAGAACATCGTCGCCGATATCAAGGGCAAGTCTCCCGTCGCACAGTATGACGGCTATGGCTCCTGCCCGCTGACGGTGGAGCGCGGCAAGATCGTGCTGGCCGAGTTCGGCTATGGCGGCAAGCTGCTGCCGAGCTTCCCGGGCTGGCTGATCGACGGCACGAAACCCAGTTGGGCGGCCTGGCTGCTCAAGGAAAAGATCCTGCCGCCGGTCTACTGGAAGGCGATGTTGCGTGGCAAAGAGTGGATGGCCAAGCCCGAGAAGCTTGACGCGGCCTGATCCGCGCCGCGCGCAAAACCGGGAAGTCTCGCGCCAGCAACCTGCCAGCGCGCGCATTTCCAATGCTGAATGAGACACTCAGCCGATGATCCCGCGTCACGTCACCCGCTATCTGCCGATCCTGAAATGGGGGCCGGCCTATACGCGCGCAGCGCTCACCAACGATCTGGTGGCGGCGGCGATCGTCACGATCATGCTTATCCCGCAGTCGCTGGCTTACGCGCTGCTGGCCGGGCTGCCGCCGGAAGCAGGCATCTACGCCTCGATCGTGCCGATCATGCTTTATGCCATTTTCGGCACGAGCAGCAGCCTGGCCGTCGGGCCGGTTGCGGTGGTCTCGCTGATGACCGCGGCGGCAATCGGCGATGTCGCGCAAAGTGGCACGGCGGGCTACGCCACGGCGGCGCTGACGCTGGCGCTGTTGTCGGGCGGGTTGTTGGTGCTCCTTGGCGTTTTCCGGCT
>CAYVFK010000279.1:0-2578 GCA_964450925.1 uncultured Hyphomicrobiaceae bacterium
AGTGGGGCGCAGCCACGGTTGCCATCGTCCTGATCCTGATGGCGATATTTCTACTCTGAAGCCTTGATAAAGTCATGTGGTCCGCAGGGGCTTGAGGCGGGCTGACCGGCCCTCGCCAACGATACGCTTGCGCTGGACCATTCATCGTGCGCTACGGCGAGACGCAACCGGAGCTGAACAATGATAAAGATCGCCGTCCCGGCCGAAGATGAGAGCGAACCGCGCGTGGCGCTTAGCCCCGACGCAGCGAAAAAGTATGTCAAACGCGGTTGCCAAGTCGTGGTTGAAAAAGGGGCCGGTGCGCGGTCGTATTTCCCGGACCACGAGTTTGAGGAAGCCGGAGCCGAATTGGCCCAATCGGCGGATGCTGCGCTGGATGGCGCTGATCTGGTGCTGAAGGTGCGCCCGCCAAGCGAGGCGCAGGTCAAGGCGATGAAATCCGGGGCTGCCTTGGCTGCGATGCTGGAGCCGTTCGGTCCGCGTGAGACCATAGATGCGCTGGCGGAACAGGGTGTTCTTGCGTTCTCAATGGAATTGATGCCCCGGGTCACGCGCGCGCAGTCGATGGACGTGTTGTCCTCGCAGGCGAACCTTGCCGGCTACAAGGCGGTGGTGGATGCCGCCTCGGCGTTCGGCCGAGCCATGCCGATGATGATGACGGCAGCGGGCACCGTCCCCGCCGCGAAGGTGTTCGTCATGGGCGCAGGCGTCGCCGGCCTTCAGGCCATCGCCACGGCGCGCCGGCTGGGCGCGGTCGTCAGCGCCACCGATGTGCGCCCCGCCGTGAAGGAGCAGGTGAAGTCGCTTGGCGCGAAATTCGTTGCTGTCGAGGACGAGGAATTCCGCGAGGCCGAGACGGCCGGTGGCTATGCCAAGGAGATGTCGGACGAATACAAGCGCAAGCAGGCAGAACTGATTGCCGAGCACATCAAGGGGCAGGATATCGTTGTCACCACTGCGCTGATCCCTGGGCGCCCCGCGCCGCGCCTCGTCACCGCGCAGATGGTGGAGAGCATGAAGCCCGGTGCAGTCGTCTACGACATGGCCGCCGAACGCGGCGGCAACTGCGAAGTGACCAAGCCTGGCGAAGACATCATGCATGAAGGCATCCGCGTAATGGGGCCGGTCAATATCGCTGGCAAGGTGCCCGGCAATGCATCGAGCCTCTACGCACGCAACCTGCAGTCCTTCAGCGAACTCATCATCGACGCAGAGAATGGCGCGATCGCCATCGACTGGGACGACGAAATCATTAAAGGCACCGCGCTGACCCGCGACGGCGCGGTCATCCATCCGGTCCTCACGGGAGACAAGGCATGAAAACCCTGACATACAGGCTGGCGGGGGTTGTTCTCCCCGCGGCGATCGGCGCGCTTGTGTTAAGTGCGACACCGGCTTGGGCGGCGGGCGCAGACGCGGCAATCGACCCGTTCGTGTATTTGTTCGCGATTTTCGTGTTGGCGATCTTCGTCGGTTATTATGTGGTCTGGAGCGTGACGCCGGCGCTGCATACGCCGCTGATGTCGGTCACGAACGCTGTATCGTCAGTGATCGTTGTTGGCGCGCTCCTGTCGGTCGGCGTCGAGGCGGCAGAAGGATCGGAAGGTGCGTTCATTGCCGTGGTGTTCGGCTTCCTCGCGTTGGTGATGGCTGCGGTCAACATTTTCGGCGGGTTTCTCGTCACTCAGCGCATGCTGGGGATGTACAAGAAAAAAGAGAAACAATAACGCGGCGCGGGGGGAGTTCTCATGCCTGCTGATCTGGTTGCGCTGCTCTATCTCGGCGCCGGCGTTCTTTTCATCATGACGCTGCGGGGGCTATCGAACCCGGAGACGTCGCGGCGCGGCAACTATCTCGGTATGGCCGGCATGGCCATCGCTGTGCTGACGACGCTGCTTGTGGCGGCGCCCGATGCGCTGAAATTCCTGCTGATCCTCGCCGGGATCGCGTTGGGTGGCGGCATCGGCGCATATATCGCCAGCCGCATCCCCATGACAGCGATGCCGCAGCTTGTCGCAGCGTTTCACAGCCTTGTCGGCCTGGCCGCAGTATTCGTGGCGGCGGCGGCGCTGAACGCCCCGGCGGCATTCGGTATTGGCGAACGCGGAGAGATCTTCACGGTCTCGCTGGTCGAGATGTCGATTGGCGCGGCGATCGGTGCCATCACCTTTACAGGCTCGGTGATCGCGTTCCTGAAACTCGACGGGCGTATGTCCGGCAAGCCGATCCTGTTGCCCGCGCGCCATCTGATCAATATCGCCATCGCAGTGGCCATCGTGCTGCTGATCGTCGCTTTTTCCACGAGCGAGTCACACACCGCGTTTTGGGCGCTGACGCTTTTGGCATTCCTGATCGGCGTGCTGCTGATCATCCCGATTGGCGGCGCGGATATGCCCGTGGTTGTGTCGATGCTTAACTCTTATTCCGGCTGGGCTGCGGCGGGTATCGGCTTCACGCTGAGCAATGTCGCGCTGATCATCACCGGCGCTCTTGTAGGCTCTTCGGGGGCGATCCTGTCCTACATCATGTGCAAGGGCATGAACCGCTCGTTTATCTCGGTCATTCTCGGTGGCTTCGG
>CAYVFK010000280.1:0-2576 GCA_964450925.1 uncultured Hyphomicrobiaceae bacterium
TTTCGGCAAGCGCCATCCCCTCACGCGCAGCCCCGTAAAAATCTTCATCGAAGCCCGGCAGCGTTTCCGGCGGATAGACGATCACAGGCGCGCCAGACCGGCGGGCGGCGGCGTCGGCGGGCGCTTCGGATTTTGCGCGAGGCGGCATATCGGCGGCCTTTTATCGGGAAAATCTATCGTTTTTCCAATCATGCCGGCTTCTCCACGAAAGTCGACCTTGATCATTGTTAACCGGGGCTATAGCCTATCAACATAGCTGATAGCAGTTATCAGCATGACTGGTCATGGACGGGGTCACTCCCGCGCATGGTCTTTCCGGAGGGCGGGCTCTCTGGACCGCCCATGGTATCAAGAACGCGCAAAGCAAAGGGCAAAGCCAAGGTGGACCAGATTTCAGCCAGCAGCGCAGAAGCGCGCGCAGCACCGCAGGACACCGCAGCAGAAGATGCCTCTGTCGTGTTCGACGGGGTGCAGAAAAGCTACGATGGCGAGGAACTCGTCGTAAAGGATCTCAATCTCGAGATTGCCAAAGGCGAGTTCATCACGCTGCTCGGCCCATCGGGGTCGGGCAAGACGACCTGCCTGATGATGCTGGCGGGCTTCGAGCCTGCCACCTACGGCGAGATTTATCTCAACGGCAGCCCGATCAACAATGTCCCGCCGCACAAGCGCGAGATCGGGATGGTGTTCCAGAATTACGCGCTGTTCCCGCACATGACCGTGAAGGAAAACCTCGCCTTCCCGCTGCAAGTGCGCAAGCTGCCGAAAAGCGAGATCGACAGCAAGATCGACCGCGCGCTCGATATGGTGCAGATGAGCGAGTTCGGCGGGCGCCGGCCGGCTCAGCTTTCCGGCGGCCAGCAGCAGCGCATCGCGCTCGCTCGCGCTCTCGTCTTCGAGCCACAACTCGTCCTGATGGACGAGCCGCTCGGCGCGCTCGACAAGCAGCTTCGCGAACACATGCAGTTCGAGATCAAGCACATCCATGAAAGCCTTGGTGTGACCGTCGTTTACGTGACGCATGACCAGTCCGAGGCGCTGACCATGTCCAATCGCGTGGCCGTGTTCAACGACGGCGTCATCCAGCAGCTTTCGACGCCCGATGTGCTCTACGAAGAGCCGGAAAACAGCTTCGTCGCCCAGTTCATCGGCGAAAACAACAAGCTCCAGGGTACCATCAAACAGGTGAAGTCCGACGGGTTGTGCGATGTCGAAATCGACGGCGGCGGCGTGGTCGAGGCGCTCGCGGTCAATGTCGGCGCGCAAGGCGATCGCACAACGCTGTCCCTGCGACCGGAGCGGGTCGAGATCAATCCCGAGCCGGGCGCAACGCCCAACCGGCTTGAGGGGCGTATCGCTGAACTGATTTATCTCGGTGATCACATTCGCACGCGCATGTCGGTCGCGGGTCACGACGACTTCGTTGTGAAGGTGCCGAACACGCATGGACACAAGGTTCTCAAGAAAGGCGAAACCGCGACGGTCGGCTGGGCCAGTGAGGATTGCCGGGCGCTCGATCCGATGGCGGTGTGACCGCCGGGCGCGGCGATCACGAGGCCGTGCAATACAGTTTTGGCGAAACCGATCAGGGACCAGCCCTCGCTTGGCGAACATGGAACCCAATAAGAAGAAGGCGGGAAACGCCCAAAACCTGTACACCTATTCTGGTGTGCAATCGCAAATTCCTGGTGGCAGCAGCCGCTCGGAAAACAAGTCTCTATAACAAGTAGAGTCAGACTTTGAGTTGGTTAAAAGGAGGACGTAACCAATGAAATACAAGCTATTAGGCTTGGTGGCGGCAGGCGCTGTCGCTGCATCGGCAGTCGCCGTGGCTCAGGACAAGGCGCTCACGATCGTATCCTGGGGCGGAGCATATACGCAGTCGCAGGTGCGCGCCTACCACGAGCCTTTCTCCGAGAAGACCGGTACGAAGATCTTCAACGCGGACAAGTCGGCAAATGCGCTGGCCGGTATCCGCTCGCAGGTCGAGGCGGACAGCGTCTCCTGGGACGTCGTGGACATGCTCCAGGCGGATGCCCAGCGCGCCTGTGACGAGGGCCTGGTCATGCGGATTCCGCACGATGAATGGCTCGCCCCCGGCCCGGATGGCACTCCGGCCAGCGAGGACTTCATCGAAGGCACTCTGGGCGAGTGTTACGTATCGACCATTTTGTATGCGACGATGTTCGCCTACAACACTGAGGCGTTCGATGGCGAGGGACCGCAGACCATCGAAGATGTCTGGGATCTTGAAAAATTCCCGGGGACCCGCTCGCTTCAGAAAATTCCGCAGAAAAATTTGGAATGGGCGCTGATCGCGGATGGCGTCGAACCGGACAAGGTCTACGAAGTGCTGGCGACGCGTGAAGGTCAGGATCGCGCCTTCGCCAAGCTCGACGAACTCAAGGGCAACGTGATCTGGTGGTCGGAAGGCGCGCAGCCTCCGCAGATGCTCGCCGATAAGGAAGCGGTTATCGCGACCGCCTACAACGGCCGCATCTTCAACGCGCAGGTCAACGAGGACCAGCCGTTCAAGATCATGTGGGATCACCAGATGTTCGAAGCAGACGGTTGGG
>CAYVFK010000281.1:0-2566 GCA_964450925.1 uncultured Hyphomicrobiaceae bacterium
TCTATGCCAAGATCATGAAGGAGCGCTTCGGCGCGAAGAACCCGGCCTCGATGCGGCTGCGCTTCCACTGCCAGACTGCGGCGGCCACGCTGACCAAGCCGCAATACAAGAACAACATCGTGCGCACTGGCTATCAGGCACTTGCGGCGGTGATGGGTGGCGCGCAAAGCCTGCACACCAACGGCATGGATGAAGCCTTCGCGATCCCGACCGAAGAAGCGATGAAGGTTGCGCTGCGCACCCAGCAGATTGCCGCGCACGAGACGCGCGTACCGGACGTGATCGACCCACTTGGGGGCAGCTATCTGGTCGAGAGCCTGACCACCGAATATGAAAAAGCGATCTTCGCGATCCTCGACGAGATCGACGAGAGGGGCGGTACCATCAAACTCATCAACGAGGGCTGGTTCCAGCGCCACATCTCCGACTTCGCCTATGAAATCGCGATCAAGAAGCAGGACGGCGAGCACCCGGTCGTGGGCGTCAACCTCTATCGCGACCAAGAGGACGAGGATGACATCGAAATTCACCCCTACGACCCGGACACCGCCGAGCGCCAGATCGCACGTCTCAAGCAGGTGCGCGCGGACCGCAACGATGCGAAGGTCCAGGAGTTGCTCGAAAGGCTGAAGACGGTCGCGCGGGACGAGAGCCAGAACATCGTGCCGGTCACGATCGAGCTGGTGCGCGAGGGCGCGAGCATGGGCGATATCGTCGAGACGCTCAAGACGGTGTGGGGCACCTATCGCGAGACGCCAGTGTTCTAGCGGATGAGGACTTCGTCAAGGCGAGGCCGTAAAGGCCGAAGCGATCCAGCGTTACGCGTTGCGCTGGATCGCGTCGGTATGCTCGCGATGATAGACGGCCGTCGGCTGTGCTGCCTTAGCTCCGGCTAATAGCTGATAATTTGCGTGTCCGGCGCCATCAGGATCGCCCGGAACTCCGGCCCGCCGACTTTCACGCCGTCGATCCGGTCATCGAGCTCCAGCCCCGCCTGCTCGGTACAGCCGGGGCAGAGATAAACCTCGCCGCCGGCATCGATGATCTCCTTGATACGCTCATGCGGCGTCTTGCCGGTGGTGGCCTGGGTGTGTTGCGGCACATTACGGTTGGCGAACGTCACCGCGCGCACGTTCAGAAACACGACGACGTTTCCGCCGTCTTCCTGGATTCGGCGGGCGAAGTTCAGCGCCATCTGCCCGGTCCAAACGTCATCGCTCGTGACATTTATGACGAGCGTGGTTTTGTCCGGCGCCGAGGCTTCGGAAAGCGGCAGCGCAACGACAAGCCCGATCAAGAAAGCCAAAGCAAGTCCACGCATCTCTTCTCCTCCCAATTTAAGCAGCCGTGATTAAGTTTAAGACTGAAAAGCCTGCGACTGAAACGATACAAGAAATTCTGAGCGATACCAGAACAACCGCCCACGACACGCGCTTCTTAGCTTTGGCGCAGGCCGCATGAGTCGCGGCGACATCGCGATTTTCTGAGCACGACTTCTGAGCCTTCGGCGAGTTCGCCATGGGCGAACTCCGTTTGCGCAATCACACGGACGAACGGTTGACGGTTGCGCGATACAATAAGACAGTCACGCGGGAGCACGACCTGCTCGCCGCAAATCGTCCGAGTATCGCGAAAGTTGCATGAACAAGAAGTCCAACGACAAAAGTTCCGACGAGCCGCAGGCGCATCAGGAGAGCGACAGGCAGACCGCCGAGCGCATCTCGGAGGCTCGCCGTCTGCGCGCCGCGAGCCTATACGAGGTGATCCGCTTCGAAGGCGAAGGCGAACTGGCCCGCACCACGCGCGCGCTGTGGTGGTCCGGACTGGCGGCCGGGCTTTCCATCGGGTTTTCGGTGCTTTCGCAAGCACTGCTGGCGGTTAATCTGCCAGATGAGGCCTGGACGCAGAACGTCGAGAAACTCGGATACACAGTGGGCTTCATCATCGTGATCCTGGCCCGGCAGCAGCTTTTCACAGAAAACACCCTGACGGCGGTGCTGCCAGTCATCACTGCGTGGAAGCTGTATTGGGTTTGGATCATGCTGCGCCTGTGGGCGATCGTGCTAGCGGCCAATCTGGTCGGCGCGCTCATCTTCGCTGTCGCGATCGCCCATATGGGGATGCTGCCAGGCGACGTCGCGACCGAAGTAACCAGGATCTCCGAACATATGACGGCTAATTCCCCGGGTGAGATGTTCGTAAAGGGCATCGCTGCGGGCTGGCTGATCGCCGCGCTTGTGTGGATGCTGCCTTCCGCGGAGAACACGGAGATTTTCCTGATCGCTTTGATGACCTATCTGATCGCTCTGGGCGGCTTCACGCATGTGATCGCGGGAGCGGTCGAGGCGTTCTATCTGTGGGTCACACAGGCGACGACGACATGGGACGTGTTTCTCGGGTTCCTGCTGCCCACGCTCGCGGGCAATGTCGTCGGCGGGACGGTGCTGTTCGGTCTGTTGAGCTACGCGCAGGTGCGCGACGAGATCCGCTAAAGCGTGATTCTAGAGCCTGTTCAATAAAACCTGGATCGCCGAACAGGCTCTAAATTATTGTTTGGTCGCACTTT
>CAYVFK010000282.1:0-2562 GCA_964450925.1 uncultured Hyphomicrobiaceae bacterium
CTAATGACTAGTGACCCGAAATGGCCCCGCTTGCGCGCAGCGCCGCGATCTGCTGATCGTCCAGCCCGAGGATATCACGCAGCACATCCTCGGTGTGTTCGCCCAAAAGCGGCGGCGCGTGCCGGTAGGTTACCGGCGTGTCGCTCATCTTCAGCGGATTGCCGATCAGGTCGACCTTTCCATCCCGCGCCTTTTCATGCGCCATGGTGACACGCATCTCGCGGGCCAGCGTCTGCGGATCGCTGAACACCTCAGACAGTCTGTTGACCGGCCCGCAAGGAACCGCGACTTCTTCGAGCATCGCGATCCAGTCTTGCGCGGGGCGCGTGGCGGTGAGTGCTTCGATAAGCGGCATTAGCGTGTTGCGGTGGCGCACCCGATCGACATTCTTCGCAAAGCGCGGGTCCACCGACCAATCGGGCCGGCCCATTGCCTCGCACATCCGCGCAAACTGGCTATCGTTGCCGACCGCAATGATGAAGTGCCCGTCCGAGGCGGGGAAGGTGTCATATGGCACAATATGCGGATGGCCATTGCCCAGCCGCTGCGGATTCTCGCCGCTGACGAGATAGGCCAGACCCTGATTGATCAGCCAGGCGATCTGGCTGTCGTAAAGCGCGAGGTCAATATGCTGGCCCCTCCCGGTCTGCCGGCGCGCATGCAGCGCCGCGAGCACGGCCGAACTCGCATACATCCCGCACATGACATCGGCAATGCCGACGCCAACCTTGGTTGGACGGCCGCTTTCTTCGTCAGGGAAACCGGTGATGCTGCAAATACCACCCATGCCCTGAATCAGAAAGTCGTAACCGACGCGATGACGATGCGGCCCGGTTTGGCCGAAGCCAGTGATCGAGCAGTAGATCAGACCGGGATTGATCGCGGACAGGCTCTCGTAATCGAGACCGTAGCGTGCCAGCCCGCCGACCTTGAAGTTCTCGCAGAGAATGTCGCTTCCCGCGGCGAGGTCCTTGATGAGCTGCTGGCCATCCTCGGTCGCGATGTCGATAGCAACCGAGCGTTTGTTGCGATTGGCACAGAGGTAATAGGCGCTCTCGGTCCCATCCTCGCCATCCAGAAAGGGCGGCCCCCAGCCGCGCGTATCATCGCCAGTCCCCGGCCGTTCGATCTTGATCACGTCCGCGCCAAGGTCTCCCAGAAGCTGGGTGCAGGTCGGCCCCGCGAGGATCCGTGTCAGGTCAAGCACGCGCAGCCCAGCAAGCGGGCCACGGGCGGTTTCAGCCTCTGGCAACGTGGCGTCTTGAGACATCGGCCTCTCGGCGATTCCTGGGGTCGGGCGCAAACTTCAAAAAAGTCGCGGCAAAGCAGGGTTGTGCTCGTTTTAGCGAGCCTTTCAATCGAAATAAACAGCCTGGGCAATCACGGACAATCACGATCAGTTATATCGCTGATCGAACTGGCATTGCTGCAACTGGAACAGTAAGATAGGGGAATGGCAAGTCGTTTCTGGACACAAAATCCTGGCGCGGACAGTGCGGGCGGCGAGACGCTGGCGCAGCGCCACACGCGTATGGAGATCGCGACCCGCGGGCCGAGCTTCACAGACATCACGGGTGACATCGGCCACTGGCTCAGCCAGATCGGCGCGCTCCAGGGCCTGCTGACGGCATTCATCGCCCACACCTCTGCGTCGCTCATCATTCAGGAAAACGCCGATCCATCGGTAAAGAGCGACCTGCTCAGCGCGCTGGAAAATCTCGCCCCACGCGGCGCGAGTTACCGCCATTCCGCCGAAGGCCCGGACGACATGCCGGCGCACATCAAGGCGATGCTGAATTCGGTCAGCCTGTCGATCCCGGTGGTCGGCGGCAGCGTGGCGCTCGGCACCTGGCAAGGCGTCTATGTTCTTGAACACCGCGACAGTCCGCACTGCCGACGTGTCGATCTGCAATTTATCGGCATAGTTGGCGGCTAATTCGCGCTATGGTTGTGGAAAAGCCGGTGCGGCCAAAGGGCAGCGCTAGGCTGCGCGTTGACAGTAAGGTTAATGTAAAAGTGAGGATGATTTCGCGATTGTAATCGATAAGTTGGCGTCCGGGCACTGAGTAGAGGGACCACGCCGTTCGTCAGGCGTGTTTTGCGTATAGAGCGAACGATGCAGCGTATTCTTCTGGCCGAAGACGACGAATCCATGCGCCGGTTCCTGACGCGCGCGCTAGAGCGGGCCGGCTATGAAGTGCGCGCGTTTTGCGACGGCGCACAGGCATACAAATGCCTGCGTCGCGAGCCTTTCACCCTGCTGCTGACCGATATCGTTATGCCAGAGATGGACGGCATCGAGCTGGCGCGGCGCGCCGCTGAACTCGACCCGGACCTTCGGATCATGTTCATCACCGGCTTCGCAGCCGTGGCGCTGCATCCGGAATCCTCCGCCCCGCGCAACGCCACGATCCTGTCGAAACCCATTCATCTGCGCCATCTGGTCGACGAGGTCGACCGCCTGCTTGCCGCATGAGCGGGT
Source organism: uncultured Hyphomicrobiaceae bacterium (assembly GCA_964450925.1). Classification (GTDB taxonomy): domain Bacteria; phylum Pseudomonadota; class Alphaproteobacteria; order Rhizobiales; family Rhodomicrobiaceae; genus Dichotomicrobium. The sequence continues at coordinate 2,483 of CAYVFK010000282.1, forward strand.
AGACGACCTGGTCCGGCCCATATTCGCGCCGGGATGAGGCATATTTCCAATCCATTCAGCAGCGAGCGTATCGGAAAGGC
>CAYVFK010000283.1:0-2560 GCA_964450925.1 uncultured Hyphomicrobiaceae bacterium
CTTCATCAGGCGCGCACGGTGTACCTCGACGGTGCGCTGGCTAATGCCGATCTCATAAGCGATCATCTTGTTCTGAAAGCCTTGTAGCAAGAGTTGGAGAACCTGCCGTTCGCGGGGCGTCAATTGTCCCATCAGTGCTTGCGCCTCTCGGGGGGATTTGCAATTGGCAGACATTCTCCTGGTGCGATTTGTGACTGCATCCTTGACCGCATCCAACAAGAGTTCCGGTTCGACCGGTTTTTCAATAAAGTCCACGGCCCCAAGTTTCATTGCCTTTACAGCGATAGCAATATCTGACTGGCCCGAGGCAACAACACAGGGCACCAAGAGCTTTCTTCGCGAGATTTCGGTAATAATATCGAGCCCACTCATGTCCGGTAGGACGACATCAATAACAGCAGCGTGCAAATCCGGGGAACCCAGAGCTTGCACAAGTGGCGATCCCAATGGAAATACCAGGGTTTGGAACCCGGCACTTACCAGAGTCCGGTCAATCAGCCTCAGATCGTTCTTATTATCATCGACAACAGCTATCTTCATAGCACGTTTCTTACTCGCTTCATGAATTTTAGGCGGCCTCACCAATGGTGAGCCGTACGTCCATCCGCTTCCATCTTCGGCCAAGAGAATACGAAGCTGGTGCCGCGCGTTACCGCAGGATTCGAATGAAGTTCGATTGTACCACCATGCGCTTCGATCGTTTTCCTGACCAGGGCCAGGCCCATCCCGCTTCCTGAAGTCTCCATGGCCCCTTCCGCCGTGACGAATGGCCGGAAGACCCGTGATTGGTCGTCGAGTATTATCCCGGGGCCGTCATCACTCACCGTAAAGATCCAGTTCCTTTCAGCTTCGCGCAAAGAGATTTCGATGCGGCCGGTTTCCGAGTCGTGGTGTTTGACAGCATTGTCCATCAGGTTGCGCAGCACCAGATCGAGCGGCGCCACGGGGAACGGATAGCTTCCGTCCATACCGGCGAACGAGATGTCGAATCCTTCCGCGCCAGCAAGCGACGCGGCGATTTCCCCTACCAGCTCCCTGATATCAGTATCGCGGATGACCCGGCTTTTGTGCCTTGCCCGGGAATAGTCGTGCAGGTCGGAAATCATTGTGCTCATGCGCTCGATTATGCTTACAAGCTCTGAGACATGGCCGTTCAACGCGTGCTGACTTTGCGACTTGATAGCTTCGGCCGTACTTCGCAGCGAACGGATCGGCGCCTGCAAGTCGTGCGCGACTATCGACGTGAACTCGTTGAGGTCGCCGTTCAACTCGGCGAGTTCGGCATTGCGGGCTTCGAGCTGTCGCTGCGTTTCGATCAACTCGGTAACGATATCGCCCGACGCGACAATGCCGCCGACATGGCCGTCCCGGCGATGCCACGGTTGAACGTCCCAGCGCACCCACTGCTTCTTGCCGTCGGCGCGCTCCACCGCTTCGATGCCCGTGTGAACGGAGCGTCCCTCAAGCCCCTCGCGGCAACGCCGTCGCAGAGGCTCGGCGCTGGTGGGGAACACGTCGTCGTGCCGGCGCCCCATGATCGGCTCCAGTTCGACGCCGAATTCGTGCGACCAACGCTGCGTGACCAGTTGATAGCGCAAGTCGTGGTCCAGCATGGCGACCGCTGCCGGTGCGTGCGCGATGAGAACGTCCAGATGATGCTGCTTCTCGGTCAGCTCCTCGCGCGCCTTTCGGAAGTTTTCTTCGGCGAGGCGGCGCGCCTTCAACTGTTTGAAAAGGTCGCGGTCGATCTCCGCTTGCGGTCCCAACTCGTAAGTGACCACGAGATAATTTTGCTCTTCCTCGCTCCAGAAGGCCTGTATGGACACTTTTCGCTCAGGCGCGCTTCCGGTTCCGATGCCGATATTGGGGATCAGGAGCGAGGTTTTGGGGTCGTCCTGAAGAGCGCGCAGCCGCGTCTCCATGCCCGCGAATGGCGCGGAGCGGGCGCAAATGTTGTGGTCCGTGCAAATCCAGTGCGCGAGATCCCCGAAGGACCACCGGGCGATGAAATGTTCGTCGACCCAGGCGAACGCTATCGCGCGGCGGCCGACCAAAAGGGCGACCGCGTCCTGGAGCCTGGCGCCATCGTGGTCCTGAAACGTCATAGTCCCCGTCCAATCACCTCTTTCGCGAGGTGGTGAAACGCGCGAACAACATTCTCCCCGGTTTTTGCGCTCGTTGTCTCCAGCGGCGCGTTGCCCGTCCTCTCGAGGGGGGCGAGGTCCAGCGCGCCGGGGTCGGGAACGAGGTCCATCTTGTTGAGAACAAGGCTCAGCGGACGTCCCGGCAAATGTTGCTGGAACTGATGGCTGACATTCACCATCGAATGATGCGTCGACGGGCGCGCCGCGTCACCGACGACGAGCGCCCCTGAAGCGCCCTGAATATAGATGTGGCCGAATATGCTCTCGCCTATGTCCCCATCGATATCCCAGATTGCAAGCTCAATTGGACTACCGGAAAAGCCGTCTGAATTCAGCGTGTAAGTGTAAATATCGACGCCCAGGGTTGCCTTGTAATCGGAGTCGAATTTCCCCAGAACAAGACGTCTTACAATAGA
>CAYVFK010000284.1:0-2559 GCA_964450925.1 uncultured Hyphomicrobiaceae bacterium
GATCTATCGCGCCGATCTGGTGCCCGAAGGTTTCGCCGGGCTGGCCGCCAGCGCGATCATGCTCTCGTCGCTGTTCCACTTCTCCGACAACGCCAGCAAGACCAGCGACGGCTTTTTCGTCGGCTTCCCCGCGCTTTGGAACCTGTTCGCGCTTTACGCCTTCGTGCTGGCGCCGCCCCCTGAAGCCGTGCTGGCGGGGGTGGCGCTGTTCTCGGTGCTGACATTCGTGCCGCTGAAATGGGGGCATCCGGTGCGGGCGCGCGCGCTGCGCTGGGCGACATTCGCGGTCACGCTCGTCTGGTCTGGCGCTGCCATTGCCGCGATCTTGCGCGGCTTTCCTGGCGATTCTGCAACGCAAGCCATCTTCATCGCCGCTGCCATCTATTATTTCGCGCTCACCGTAGTGCGGTCGGTCGGTCTGGCGACTTTCGGACAGTCGCAGCGGTAGGCCAAAGGCAGGAGTTCGTGCTAAGCGGAGTTCATTCGGCAAAGCCGCAAGGCGAGAACATGGGGGAGCAACATGCTCGAAATTTTCAGCGACAGCAACATCTGGGCGAGCCTTCTGGCGCTCACCGCGATGGAGATCGTGCTGGGTATCGACAACCTTGTATTCATCTCGGTGCTGGCCTCTCGGCTGCCCGAGGACCAGCAGATGCGCGCTCGGGCCATCGGGCTGGGTATGGCGCTGATCTTCCGCGTGTTGCTCCTATTTGGCTTGACCTATCTGATCGCCTTGCAGGAGCCGGAATTCTACGTCTTCGGCGAGGGTTTCTCGTGGCGCGACATCATCTTGCTAGGTGGGGGACTGTTCCTGCTTGCCAAGGCCACACTGGAGATTCACAGCGAGATCGAAGGGCACAAGGACGAAGGTGGCGCAAAGACCTACGCGGGTTTTTACGCTGTCATTGCGCAGATCGCAGTGATCGACATGGTGTTCTCGGTCGACTCGATCATCACGGCCATCGGCATGACCGAATATATCGGCGTTATGATCGCCGCCGTAACCATCGCCATCGCCGTGATGTTCATTGCATCGGAGCCGGCCACGGCGTTCATCAAGCGTCATCCGACGACCAAGATGCTGGCGCTGGCTTTCCTGATCCTGATTGGCGCGCTGCTGGTTGCGGATGGGCTAGGCTTCCATATGCCGCGCGAATATGTCTACTTCGCCATGGGCTTCGCCGCGCTGGTGGAGGTGCTGAACGTGCTGGCCCGGCGGTCGCGGCGCGGAGGCGCGGCCTGAGCGAAGAGAGATGCTGCGTCAGCCTGCGCGTTGGCGCAGCGCTGACGCGATATCGGTAATGATCGCGTCTGCGGTTTTGCGCGGATCGTCCGCCGCAGTAACGGGCCGGCCAATGACGAGCTTGTCTGCGCCCGCGGCGATGGCTTCGCCCGGCGAGGCGGTGCGACTCTGGTCGTCCCTCAGGCTGCTGCTGGGGCGTATGCCCGGCGTAATGATCTCCAGCGCGGGACCGAGCGCGCTGCGTAGCGCCGCGGCTTCCTGCGGCGAAGCGATGACGCCGTCCAGCCCGGCGGCCTGCGCCAGCCGGGCACGGTGCAGCACCATCTCGCGCGGCGGGCGTGTCACCCCTTGTTCCGCCAGGTCGCGGAAGTCCAGATTGGTCATCACCGTTACGCCTAGCAGGCGCAAGCCGCTGTTCCCGCGCCCCGTGGCTGCGGCCGCGAGGGTCTTGGTGTCGGTGGCGTGGACGGTGAGGTAGCGCGCGCCGAGCGCGGCGATCTGCGCGGTGGCGCGCTCGACCGTGTTGCCGATATCGAGCAGCTTCGCGTCGAGAAATACGTGCCGGCCGGAGGCGGTCAGCTCACGCGCGAAGTCCAGCCCGCCGGCGTAGATCAGTTCCAGCCCGATCTTGAAGGTGGTGATCTCCGGGCTGAGTTGCTCGACGAGGGCGCGCGCCGCGTCGATAGAGCCCACATCGAGCGCGACGATCACACGGCTGCCGGCGTCCGCGCGCAGCGCCGCTTCATCGCCTGGGGTGTCAGAGGTGCTCACGCGATTGGCCCTACGTATGGATCGGCAAGGTTAGCCGGTATCGCCAACCCGCTCCCAGAATGCCTTGACGCGCGACAGAAATCCGGTCGCCTGCGGGCTGGTGGTCTGGTTTGACGCCTTCTCGAATTCGCGCAGCAACTCCTTTTGCTTGCGCGTCAGGTTCTTCGGCGTTTCGACTTCGACTTGCACGTAGAGATCGCCCGTCGCCTTGGAACGTAGCACCGGCATTCCCTTGCCATGCACGCGGAACTCCGCGCCGGCTTCCGTGCCCTCGGGAATGCGCACGGTCGTCCGGTCGCCGCTGATCGTCGGCACCTCGATTTGCCCTCCGAGCGCAGCGGTGGTCATCTGGATTGGCACCCGGCAAAACAGGTCCGCCCCGTCGCGCTGGAACAGCTCATCCGGTTCGATCGACAGGAAAATGTAGAGATCGCCGGGTGGTCCGCCGCGAAGGCCTGCTTCGCCCTCGCCGGCAAGCCGGATGCGGGTCCCGTCCTCGACGCCGGGCGGGATCTCCACCGAAAGAGTGCGCTCGCGCGTCTGAC
>CAYVFK010000285.1:0-2553 GCA_964450925.1 uncultured Hyphomicrobiaceae bacterium
GCCCGTGTTCGGCATCACCGGCTGGAAAAACTCCGGCAAGACCACGCTGGTCGCCGCGCTGGTCAGTGAACTGCGCGGGCGCGGCCTGAAGGTGGGCGTGATCAAGCACGCGCATCACGCCTTCGACATCGACCATCCGGGTCGTGATTCGCACACCATCCGCGAAGCCGGGGCGAACGAGGTCGCGGTGGTGTCGGCGCGGCGCTGGGCCCTGATACACGAGTTGCGCGACGGCGAGCCGGAGCCGGGCCTGCAAGAGATGCTGGCGCATCTTGGGGCTAATGACCTCGTACTGGTCGAAGGCTTCAAAGGTGGCGACCATCCGAAGCTGGAAGTGCGCAGCACCGAAGCAGGCGAAATCGGCCCGATGGACCACGCCGCGCCCAATATCGTGGCCATCGCGGCTGACGCGCCTCAAGACGACCAACGCGCGCAGTTCCGCCGCGACGACGTCGCCGCGATTTGCGATTTCATCATCGCACATTTGCGTTTGGCCCCCGACGCTGCCAAGCTCTCAAAGGTGTAAACCGCGCCATGTGCGACAGCTTGCCGAACCACCCATGACCGAGATGTCACGCGACGACTGCTTCGAGGCCAACCCGGAGCGGATGCCATTCGAGACATCGCTGGAGCGCGCTCGGATGCTGGCCGATACGCTCGGCGTCGTGACGCCGGCGGAGACGCTGCCGCTGCACCAGGCTTGCGGGCGCGTGTTGGCCGCACCCATTGGCGTGCCGCGCGATATACCCGCTCATGATAACGCCGCGGTGGATGGCTACGCGTTCGCTTTCTCCGATTACGACGCGGAAAATGGCTCCGACCTGCCAGTGAGCGCACGAATTGCAGCTGGACACCCGCTTGATCACCCTCTGAAAGCAGGCACTGCCGCGCGCATCTTCACTGGCGCAGTCATGCCCGAAGGCGCAGATACCGTGGCGATGCAGGAAGATAGCTTCGACGACGGCGAGACCGTCAACATTCCGCCAGGCCTCAAGCAAGGGGCGAACCGGCGCAAGGCTGGCGAGGATGTGTGCGCCGGCCAAACGCTGTTGCGCCCGGGCTGTCTGCTGCGGCCACAGGACGTCGCGGCGATCGCCTCGCTCGGGTTCGCCGGAGCTACCTGCTACCAGCGGCTGCGCATCGGGCTGTTCTCAACCGGTGATGAACTGCTGCGCCCGGGCGAGCCTTTCCAGCCAGGCGCGGTCTACGATTCCAACGCCGTGATGCTGGAGGCGCTGGCTGATCTCGCAGGCGCGCAGATCACCGATCTGGGCGTGCTACCGGATAGCCGCGAGGCCGTGCAGCGACGGCTGAAGGACGCGGTGGTCGATTATCCGCTGATTTTGACATCTGGCGGCGCCAGCATGGGCGATGAGGACCATCTGACCGCGAGCTTGCGCGCGCTCGGCGAGATCAGCTTGTGGCAAGTGGCGATCAAGCCGGGCCGACCGATTTGCGCGGGGCGCGTAGGCGACAGTGCGGTGGTCGGGCTACCGGGCAACCCGGTCGCGGCGTTCGTCTGCTTCCTGCTCTATGTGTACCCGCTGATCCAGAGCCTGGGCGGGGCCGGATGGCGGCGGGCCCGGCGCTACACCATGCCGGCGGCGTTCTCGATGTCGAAGAAGCCGGGCAGGCGCGAATTCATCCGCGGTATGCTCGATGAAACCGAACGCGAGTTGCGCGCCCGCAATTATGTCCGCACCGGCTCCGGCCTCATCTCTTCGCTGCGCGAGGCCGATGGGCTGATCGAGATTCCCGAGGACGTCACCAGCATCGCACCTGGCGATTTGACCGCTTTCATCCCCTTTACGGAGTTCGGCATCAAACCGTGAGGCGCAAGAATTCGTCGTGTGGGGCGACATATTGCAGGATTTTGCATATGATCGCAGGATGGCTGAGCAGCAGCAATACCTGACAACCCGAGAGGTCGCCGAGCTGTTGCGCATCAAGGAGCGCAAGGTTTACGACCTTGCGGCCTCAGGCGCGATCCCGTGCTCGCGCGCGCTCGGCAAGCTGCTGTTTCCGCGCCGGGAAGTCGAGGCCTGGCTGCATGGTCAAGACGGCCAACTTTCCGTCGCGCCAGGTCACGCCGGTCCGAATGTCCTGCTCGGCAGCCATGACCCGCTGCTGGAATGGGCACTGCTGGAATCTCGCGCCGATCTGGCGAGCTTCCTCGGCGGCAGCCATGACGGGCTGGAGCGGTTTGCCCGCGGCGAGGGCGTTGCTGCGGGGCTGCATATCCACGAGGAACGTGGCTGGAACACCGACACGGTGCGCGCACGCTTTAGCGAAGGCGATTGCGTGCTGGTCGAGTGGGCGTGGCGTCAGCGTGGGCTGATCCTTTCAGAGAGGCGCGCGGGTGAGGTACATGAGCTTGCCAACCTGAAGGGCCGTCGCTTCGCCCCGCGTGCGGCGGAGACCGGCAGCCAGACGCTATTCGAGACGCTGCGCGCCCAAGCAGGTCTGCAGGCCGACGACCTCACACTAATCGCGCCGGCCCGCAGCGAGGCCGACGCGGTGTTGGCGGTGGTGGACGGCAAGGCTGACGCCGCG
>CAYVFK010000286.1:0-2546 GCA_964450925.1 uncultured Hyphomicrobiaceae bacterium
CCTGCGAGCCGCGCAGCAGCGCCGCCAGCGTGTCGCGCGGGATGTGGCGGTGGATGTAGCGCACGGGCGTCCAGTCATAGTTGCCCAGCTCGCCGTTGATGTGTCCCGACAGCTGCTCCAGGTCCTCCCGCATCTCCGCATAAGCCAGCACCTCTTCGCGGGTTGGCGGCGCAATCTGCATGAGCGTGACCGAGGTGCGATATTCCGGGCGGGCTTCGACCAGACGTTGGAAAGCGCGAAACCGCTCGGAAATGCCCTTGGTGTAATCCAGCCGGTCCACGCCGATAATGAACGCGCTGGCGATGGTCCGGCGCTGCAATGTCTGGATATGGCGGTCGGCTTCTTCCGTTCGCGCCATCGCGCGGAAGCTGTCGACATCGATTCCAATTGGGAACGACTTGACCAGCACGCTCTTGCCTTTGAGTCGCAAGCGCCCGTCCGGGAGGACCGTGCCGTCTGCCGCCTCGTAGACAAAGCGCCCGAAATTGCCGACATCAGCGTGGGTTTGCAGGCCGACGAGATCATAGTCGAACAGCGCCTCGACCAACTCGCGGTGCTGCGGCGCGGCGGCCAGCACATCCGGCGAGGGGAACGGAATATGGAGGAAGAATCCGATTTTCTGGCTCACGCCTAGCTTGCGAAGCTCCGAGGCGAGCGGAATCAGATGATAGTCATGCACCCAGATGACATCATCCGGCTTCAACAGCCCGACCAGCTTATTGGCGAAGCGCCGCACCGTCTCGACATAGCTTTCCCAGTGTTCGGGCTCGAACCGCGCAAGGTCTAGCCGGTAGTGAAACACTGGCCACAAGACACTGTTGGAAAAGCCGAGATAGTAATTCTGATACTGGCTCTCGGTGAGCGGCATCGTGGCGAGCGTGACGTTGCCATGATGCTCCTGAGAAAGCTCACAGGCCTGATCGTCCTCGACCATATCGCCAGACCATCCGAGCCAGAGGCCGCCGTGAATCTTGAGCGCGTCCTGCAAGGCGACGGCGAGCCCGCCCGACTGTCCGCCTTTGGTCCAGTCAGCAACGCGGTTCGACACCACCACGAGACGTTTCATAAGACGCTCTCCCATGAACGCGATAGCCGGGTCGCGCCATTTATGATGCCCACCATTGAGTAGGTCTGGGGGAAATTTCCCCAGAGCTCGCCCGTCAGGGGATCGACATCCTCCGAGAGTAGCCCAAGGTGATTACGACTGGCCAGAAGGGTCTCGAAAATCTCGCGGGCCTGCTCCGTCCGGCCGATCCGCGCCAACGCATCCAGCCGCCAGAATGCGCAAATGTTGAATGCGGTTTCCGGGCGACCAAAGTCATCGGGTGCTTCGTAACGGCGCATGTGCGGACCGTCTCCGAGCACGTGTTCGAGCTGTTCGACCGTTGAGACGAAGCGCGGGTCGCGCGGATCGATGAAGCCGACTTCGCCCATGAGCAGCACGCTGGCGTCGAGATCCCGCCCGCCGAAGCTCTCAACGAACGCGCCGCGCTCTTCGTTCCAGGCGTTATCGAGGATGGCGTTCTTGATGATCTGCGCGCGCTCTTCCCAATAGCGGGCGCGGTCCATTTCATTCAGTGCATGGGCGATCTTGCCAAGCCGGTCACATGCCGCCCAGCACATCAAGCTGGACGAAGTATGCACCCGCGCGCGCGACCGCAGCTCCCACATGCCGGCGTCGGGTTCGTTATAAAGGCGGAACGCCTGTTCGCCGGCCTGCTCCAGCCGGTGAAAGTCCTCGATACCAGCCTGCCGGTAGAGCCGCGCGTCAAGGAAGGCCTGCGCCGCGCCAAGGACAACGTTGCCATACACGTCATACTGGAAGTGTTCGTGCGCCTGGTTGCCGACGCGCACCGGCGGCATCGCGCGGTAGCCGGGCAGCGTATCGATGATGCGCTCAGACAGCTTGCTCTCAAGACCGACGCCGAACACAGGCTGCAAGTGGTTGCTGTTAGTGGTGCTGACCACGTTTTGAAGCCAGCGGAAATAGTCCTCCAGCGTGTTCATGGCCGACAAGCTGTTCAGCGCGCGCACAACGAAAAACGCATCGCGCAGCCAGCAGAAGCGATAATCCCAGTTGCGGCCCGAGTGCGGGCTTTCGGGGATGCTGGTGGTCATCGCAGCGATGATCGCACCGGTCGGCTCGTAGGTGCACAGCTTCAGCGTGATCGCCGCGCGGATAACCGCGTCCTGCCACTCATAGGGGATGCCAAGCGTGCGCACCCAGCCGCGCCAGTAGGTCGCCGTGCGTTCTTCGAACTCGCGCGCGGTCGAGCCGATGCCGCCTTCCAGCGTCTCGTCGGGTCCAAGCACGAAGTTGCAGGTTTCCTCGATGATGAAGGTCGTTTCATCGCGCACGTAATCGACCGGCGCGTCTGTCGTCAGCCGCAGCGTAAAGTCCGGCCCAACATAGCGGATGTGGTTGGAGCCAAAGGTGATGTCGGGACCAACCGCGCCATAGTTGAAGCGCGGGCGCAGGCGCACGCGGATTCGCGGGCTGCCGCTGACCGGCGCGACGCGGCGCACCAGCATGTTGGGCCGGAAGA
>CAYVFK010000287.1:0-2541 GCA_964450925.1 uncultured Hyphomicrobiaceae bacterium
CGGAGCTTGGCGCGATCGGGCGCGGCGAGGACATGGAGATCACCACCTATCTGGAACATGGCATGACGTCGGAACTGTCCGGCAACGTCATCGACCTTTGCCCGGTCGGCGCGCTGACTTCCAAGCCATATGCCTTTACCGCCCGCCCGTGGGAACTGACCAAGACCGAGGGCATCGACGTGATGGACGCGCTCGGCGCGAATATCCGCGTGGATTCGCGCGGTCGCGAGGTCAAACGCTTCTTGCCGCGCGAGCATGCCGATGTGAACGAGGAGTGGATTTCCGACAAGACCCGCTTCGTGTGGGACGGGCTGCGTCGCCAGCGGCTCGACCGGCCCTATGTGCGCATCGACGGCACGCTGCGCGAAGTCTCGTGGGGCGATGCGTTCAATGCCATCGCGGCGCGGCTGCGAAACACGGCGTCGCGGCGCGTCGGCGCGGTGATCGGGGATCTGGTTCCGGTCGAGGACGCCTATGCGCTGAAATCCCTGATCGGTGGGCTGGGCTCACCATATGTCGAGTGCCGCCAGGATGGCGCGGCACTCAACCCGGCGTTTGGCCGGGCAAGCTACATTTTTAACTCGGGCATCGCGGGGATTGACGAGGCGGATGCGATCCTGCTGATCGGCACCAATCCGCGGCTGGAATGTGCGGTGCTGAATGCGCGCATCCTCAAGGCTTACCGCTCCGGCAAGGCGAAAATCGGTGTGATCGGCGAACAGGCGGATTTGACCTACGACTACGCCTATCTCGGCGCGGGGCCGGACAGCTTGCGCGAGATCGCTGAAGGCCGGCACGCGTTTGCCGATACCCTCATGAACGCCGAGCGGCCCATGCTTATCCTTGGGCAGGGCGCGTTGGCGCGGCCCGATGGCGAGGGCGTATTGCGCCTGGCCGCGCAGGTCGCGCGCGAAACTGGAATGCTCAAGCCTGAAGAGAGCTGGAATGGCTTCAACGTCTTGCACACGGCTGCCAGCCGGGTCGGCGCTCTGGATATCGGTTGCGTGCCTTCGGAACACGGCGCGAACCTGAACACAATGCTGGGCGCCGCGCAGATGCGGGAGATGGAGGTGCTTTATCTGCTCGGCGCGGACGAGTTCGATGTTAGCCAGACGGGCGATGCCTTCGTTATCTATCAGGGCAGCCATGGTGACAGCGGCGCGCGGCTGGCCGATGTGATTCTGCCGGGCTCGGCCTACACGGAAAAGGACGGCACCTACGTTAACACCGAAGGGCGCGTGCAACTTGGCGCGCGGGCCGTCTTCCCACCGGGCGAGGCGAAGGAAGACTGGCGGATCATCCGCGCGCTGTCTGAGCATCTGGCCCGGCCGCTGCCATTCGATACGCTGGAAGAACTACGCAGCGCCATCTACAGCGACCACCCGCATCTGGCCGAGATCGATCATTTTGAACCTGGCAACACAGCCGAGATTGAGGCGCTGGCCAGTGTGTCTGCAGAGGTGACCCCGGTGCCCTTCGCCTCGCCGATAGAGAGCTATTACCTGACAAACCCGATTGCGCGCGCTTCGCATGTCATGCAGGAACTGGTCGCGCTGGAGAGGGCCGACGCCTTGGGAGTGACCGGCACCAATGGCTGAGTTTTGGACGAATTACGGCATGCCGACCGCGATCATGGTCGGTCAGAGCTTGCTGCTGCTGGCCAGCGTGCTTTTGATCATCGCCTATCTGCTGCTGGCGGATCGCAAGATCTGGGCAGCGGTGCAGCTTCGCAAGGGACCAAACGTCGTCGGGCCATTCGGCCTTCTCCAGTCCTTCGCGGATTTCCTGAAATTCATGCTCAAGGAGCCGGTGATCCCGGCGGCGGCTGACCGGCCCATTTTCCTGCTCGCGCCGGTGGTCATGGCGGTGCTGGCCATGTCGGCCTGGGCGGTGATCCCCGTTGCTGACGGCTGGGTGGTTGCTGACATTAATGTGGGCATCCTCTACATCTTCGCGATCTCATCGCTCGGCGTCTATGGCGTCATCATGGGAGGCTGGGCGTCAAACTCGAAATACCCCTTCCTTGGCGCGCTGCGCTCTGCCGCGCAGATGGTGTCCTATGAGGTGTCGATCGGCTTTGTGATCATTACCGTGTTGCTGTTGGCCGGCTCTCTGAACCTGACCGACATCGTGAACGCCCAACGCGGCGACTGGGGGCTGTTCAACTGGTACTGGCTGCCGCTGTTCCCCATGTTCATCGTGTTCTTCATTTCCGCGCTCGCAGAAACCAATCGCCCGCCCTTCGACCTGCCCGAGGCCGAGTCGGAACTGGTAGCGGGCTTCATGTCGGAATATTCCTCGACGCCGTACCTGCTCTTCATGCTTGGCGAATATGTCGCCATCACCGTGATGTGCGCGCTGACCGTGATCCTGTTCCTCGGAGGCTGGCTGCCGCCATTTGACATCGCTCCGTTCAATTGGATCCCCGGGGTGGTCTGGTTCACGCTGAAGATCGTGCTGGTGTTCTTCATGTTCGCGATGGTTAAGGCGATCGTGCCGCGTTACCGCTACGACCAACTCATGCGCCTCGGCTGGAAGGTG
>CAYVFK010000288.1:0-2508 GCA_964450925.1 uncultured Hyphomicrobiaceae bacterium
GACAAGGCAGCACGCGCATGACAACGAGACAAGTGGATATCGCGATCATCGGCGCCGGCACGGCTGGCATGGGCGCTTATCGCACGGCAACGAAGCATACTGACAACGTGGTCCTGATCGAAGGCGAGAAGTACGGCACAACCTGCGCGCGGGTGGGCTGCATGCCGTCGAAGCTGCTGATCGCTGCGGCCGACGCCGCGCACGAGATCGGCAAGGCGCACGGCTTCGGCGTGCATGTCGACGGCAATGTGCGCATCGACGGGCGCGAGGTCATGGACCGGGTGCGCCGCGAGCGCGACCGCTTCGTCAGCTTCGTGGTCGAGGCTGTCGAGGGCTGGCCGGAGGACAACCGCATCATGGGCCGGGCGAAGTTCGTCGATGACCACACGCTGGAGCTGGAGGGCGGCGACCGGGTCGTCGCGGAGCGCATCGTCATCGCCACCGGCTCTCGCCCTGTCTATCCCAAACAGTTCGAGGCGGCGCGCGATCGGCTGGTCATCAACGACGACGTGTTCGACTGGCAGGAGTTGCCGGGATCGGTCGCGGTCTTCGGCGGCGGGATTATCGGCTTGGAACTGGGGCAGGCGCTACACCGGCTGGGCGTGCGAATCCGGCTGTTCGGCAAGTTCGGTGATGTGGGCCCGCTATCGGACCCGGCGGTCAAACAGTCGGCGCTGGCGGCTTTTCAGGGCGAGTTTCCATTCGATCCCGATGCGAATGTGACGAATATCGAACGCGCGGGCGATGGCGTCTCGATCACCTCCACCGACGCGGAAGCGCGCGAGACCAATGAGCATTTCGACTATCTGCTGGCGGCTACGGGCCGGCGCGCGAATGTCGACAGCCTCGCGCTGGAGAACACCTCGCTGGAGCTAGACGACAAAGGCATCCCCGTTTTTGACCGCTACACCATGCGCGCGGGCAACAGCCACATCTTCATCGCGGGCGACGTGACTGGTGACGTGCCGCTGCTCCACGAGGCCGCCGATGGCGGACGCATCGCGGGCGACAATGCCGGGCGCTTCCCGGACATCCGTACTGGCCTGCGCCGCGCGCCGCTGAGTATCATGTTCACGGACCCGAATATTGCAACCGTCGGTTGCACTCACGGCGAACTCAACAGACTCCCATGCGATTATGCTATTGGGCAGGTGGATTTCGGCGGGCAGGGCCGCAGCCGCGTGATGCTCAAGAACCGCGGCTTGTTGCGGGTCTACGGCGAATATGGCACCGGCCTGTTCCTCGGCGCGGAGATGGTCGGCCCGCGCATGGAGCACATCGCGCATCTTCTCGCCTGGGCGCATCAGCAGCGCATGACCGTGTCGCAGATGCTGGATATGCCGTTTTATCATCCGGTCATCGAGGAAGGGCTGCGCAGCGCGCTGCGCGACCTCAACGCGAAGCTCCGCATTGGGCCGGGCGGGCCGCGCCGCTGCCTTGACTGCGGTCCTGGCGGTTGACCGGCGGCTGATCCGCATCAACGGATGCGCGTGAGGTCAAAGCTCGTATAGCACTGCTGGCTGGGCAGGTTGGTTTTGCCGCTGATCGCGTCGGCGAACGCTTGGCTGAGCTCGAGCTCCTGATCCTCCGGGCGGATGCCAACGAAAATCACCGGGCGCTGCCAGCTGGTGCCGTCAATATCCTCGGGCGCGGTCGGGCAGTCGCTTTGATACTGACCGAGATTGAGCATCCACACCGGCTTTTCCGGCGCGGTGACGTCTTCCAGCCAGCCAGCCGCGGTCATGCCGCGCCGGCGCGCGCGCGCGGTTTCGATATCCCGGCGGCCTTCTTCCGAAGCAAGACCCAAAGCCATCACAGCATCCGAGCGATCGAGGCCCGAGCGTAAGGCGAGCGTGAAGATCTCCCCCGTGATGGCCGGGCCGGGAATGCGCTCGCCGTCACGCTCCAGCACGGTCGTACTTTCTTGCGCCCATGTCACGCCGGCGGGCAGGACCGCGACATCAAAGTCCGCTGCCCGACCAGCCTGATCGCGGCCCGTCACCGGATAGACGACCACATCGCCCCAGCGCAGCGTCTCGACGGTCTCGGCGGTCTGTTCAGCGAAGATGAAAGGCAGCCAGCGCTCTCGCAGCTCGGCATCGCTGAGGACGACCGCCGTACCCGTGACCGCAGCCACCGTAGACCCAGACACAGCGACGCTCGTGATGGTGTGGGTGCGGAACATCTCCAGCAACCATTTCAGCCAGTCCCAGCGCCCGCTCCACTTGTCGAATTGCTGATAGCGGCGATAGAGCCAGCGGATCGGCCCGAAGCGCTCGCGCTCTTCCTCTTCACGGTTAGGTTCGCCCGAGGGCGTGCTCGGATCGGCGGACATGGCAGAACTCCTCGGGTTGGCCCCGCGCGACAGCGGCAGAAAGATCATTAAAATTGTCGCGATTGTCCTGATCGGAGGGCTTGCCGGCAAGTTTTTTCATCAGCGTGGCGCGCAGTCATGCGCGGGACGGTCGGCTCTGCCGTCGGCGCGCCTGAAGGCGTTGTCCCGTAACT
>CAYVFK010000289.1:0-2507 GCA_964450925.1 uncultured Hyphomicrobiaceae bacterium
GGCACTTCTGGCTCTCGACCATCGGCATCCTGCTCTACATCACCTCGATGTGGGTATCAGGCATCCTGCAAGGGCTGATGTGGCGTGCCTACGATGACCTCGGCTTCTTGCAATATTCGTTTGTGGAAACGGTCGCGGCCATGCATCCGTTCTACATCATCCGGGCACTCGGCGGCACGATCTTCGCGGTCGGAGCGCTGTTGATGGCTTACAACCTCTGGCGTACAGCTCGCGGCGATGTGTCCGTTGATGTCGCCGACCAGCCCAGCGTGGCTGCGGCCCCGGCCCTGCGCGGCAAAGGCCCGGTCGCTGCGCCAGCCGAGTGAGGGAGCGCATACATGTGGAAGTGGCATCAACCCTTCGAGCGGAAGTCACTGGTTCTGCTGATCGGCATCCTGTTCGTGGTGTCGCTCGGCGGGCTGATTGAGATCGCACCACTGTTCTGGCTGGGTTCCACGATCGAAAAGGTCAAGGGCATGCGCCCCTACACCCCACTGGAGTTGACCGGCCGCGACATTTACATTCGCGAGGGCTGTTACACCTGCCATAGCCAGATGATCCGCACACTGCGCGATGAAGTCGAGCGCTATGGCCATTACAGTCTTGCCGCGGAAAGCATGTACGACCATCCGTTTCAGTGGGGCTCAAAGCGCACCGGCCCGGACTTGGCGCGCGTCGGTGGCAAATATTCCGACGCGTGGCACGTCGAGCATATGAAAGACCCGCGCTCGCTCGTTCCCGAATCCATCATGCCGGGCTATCCGTTCCTCGCCGAACGCGAGGTCGATCTCAGTGACGTCGAAAACCGGCTGAAAGCCTTGAGCATGGCCGGCGTGCCCTACACACAAGAAATGATCGAAAACGCCGCGGCGGACCTGCGTGCCCAAGCCGACCCCAACGCCGACGGAGCTGATGCCCTGCAGGAGCGCTATCCGAAATCCCAGGCGCGTGATTTCGACGGCGACCCCGACCGCATTACCGAGATGGACGCTCTGGTCGCTTACCTGCAAATGCTGGGTACACTGGTGGACTTTACCACCTACGATGAGGCAGGCCCCAACCTGCGTTAAGGCAGAGCCATGGATTACCAGACGTTTACAATGCTCACCCAGATTATCGGCCTGGTTCTGTTCATCGGACTCTTTTTGTCTGTGCTGATATACGCCTTGTGGCCCGGCAATAAAAAGCGCTTCGAGCGCGCTTCTAAAGTGCCGTTGGACCAGGACGATAAGCCTGAACAGGACACGCAGCGAGGGGACAATGGCCGGTAAACCCGAACGCGACGACGTCACCGGTTTTGACACGACCGGGCACGTCTGGGATGATGACCTCAAGGAACTGAATAAGCCGCTCCCGAAGTGGTGGGTATATGTCTTCTACGTCACCATTGTCTGGTCGATCGGCTACTGGATCCTCTACCCGGCCTGGCCCCTGCTCAACTCTCACACCGAAGGCTTGCTCGGTTACAGCCAGCGCGCGGAAGTCCGCGGCGAGATCCAGGAAGCCCGCGCCGCCCAGAGCCGGTTCACCGAACAGATCGAGACAGCCGATCTGGGCGAAATCCGCGGCGATCCCGAACTCCTGCGCTTTGCGATGGCCGGCGGCGAAGCCGCTTTTGGCGACAACTGCGCCGCATGTCACGGCAGCGGTGGACAGGGTTTCCCGGGCTATCCAAACCTCAATGACGATAGCTGGATCTGGGGCGGCACCCTGGACGATATCCAGCACACGATCCGCTACGGGATCCGCTCCGACCACATCGACACGCGCATAAGCGCGATGCCGCGCTTCGGCCTCGATGGGATTCTCGACGACCAGCAGATCAACGACGCGGCGGAATTTGTCCGCTCGCTCGGCGGGCTGGAGCACGACCCGACGGCCGCGGAGCGCGGGGCAGAGATTTATGCCCAGCAATGCGGGTTTTGCCACGGGTCGAATGGCGAGGGCATGCAGAGCCTGGGCGCGCCGACCCTGTCAGACGCTATCTGGCTTTACGGCGGCAGCAAGGATGCTATCGTGACAAGTATCCGGACTGGGCGGGGCGGAATGATGCCGCAGTTTGTCGGCCGGCTGGATGACGCAACCATCAAGAAACTGGCAGTCTACGTACACACGCTTGGTGGTGGACAGTAAAGCGCAACAGCTTGATCGTTCATTTACAAGCACGCAAGGCACCATTTCATGGCTGACGATACGGCCCTGACACACGCTTCGAGCGCAGCCGCAAGGCACGAAGCTGCACCCGGCGTCGAGAAGCTCGACGTAAAGGCGGTGAATACCGCAGAGGACCGCCAACTCTTCGCCTCGCGCGAGAAGGTGTACCCAAAGCTCGCACACGGCCAATTCCGCACGGTCAAATGGGCGGTCATGGCCCTGTCCCTCGGCGTATATTATCTGTTGCCGTGGATACGCTGGGACCGCGGACCGAACCTGCCCGACCAGGCCTTTCTGATCGACTTCGCCAACCAGCGCATTTACATGTTCTGGCTCGATATCTGGGCGCAGGA
>CAYVFK010000290.1:0-2501 GCA_964450925.1 uncultured Hyphomicrobiaceae bacterium
GACGCAAAACCGGCTTCCACTTTTGCTGAAAGTGCTCGGGCAACCTCATACGGTTCGGCCTGCCAGCCAACGGGCACTTTTTTCAGGATGCTGTCCATGAGCTCGCCTGGTCGCCGCTTTTATGTGTCGAGGCCCCACTCGCCGCCTGCGCCCGCTATGAAGGCGACCTTATCGGGACGCAGAATCTTGAGCCTCCCAGTGGCAAATTCCAGCAACCCGAGGCGACGAAACACCGTGAGCGTGCGGCAGACATGTACCGCCGTTAGACCCACCGCGTCGCCCAGATCGCTCTGGCGAATGGGGATCGGGCAACTGCCCCTCTCGTCGACGTTGCCGCGCGCTTCCTGGCGTCGCCATAGATCGAGCAGGCACGCAGCCAGCCGCTCCGCGGCGCGGCCATGCCCGAGGATCGCCATGCGGTCCATCATGCGGCGCTGCTGCTCGGCGAACATAGGCTCTGCGCACGGCTGGCCTTCATGCTCGATCGCTCCAAACCGCACCAGGCCCGCCGCGGTGCCCTCAATCACGAAGCCATCAGTGAGCGCCACGATCGAGTGGAACGCGCGCCCCTGAGCGTCACGGCAAATCCGGATGCCATCGTGCTCCATCAGCAGGTCGAGAAGCTGACGGCGGCCGTCGCGCAGCAGTTTGTAGGGCGCAGCCCAGCCTTGATCGATGACGAGGCACGGCGCGCTTTCGCCACCCTCGGTGATGATGTCCGAGCCGGCCCGCACGCGACGCGGCGCCACCCGCAGCGCAGACGCCTCCAGTCCGTCGCTCGCAAAAGCGGTACCGGCAGTCATACGCACAGCGACAGCGCCGTCGCCGCGGCTCTTGGCAATGCCCGATGTCGTACGAGAAGCGCGGCATGCCGCGTTAGCCCGATTCACAAATGACGACATGACGCTCTCCGCTTCGACCCTGACAGAGCTGCAGCCACTCTTCCGAGCGCTTCACTAGCCTGCACGAAGACACCGCAACGAAAATAATCGATCTGAGATAAGTTGAGGCCCGCATGATCGACAAAAGTTTTGTTTCGACGGGTGACTTGTCCAGAAAACGCAGAAAAAACCACAGCGTTCCATCGCATCGCACGGAGGCGACTAAGAATCGGTGTGAGACGAAAGCGGCGAGGACGCCAAACGGACGCACTGCGTTGTCTGGTCTCAAGCGCAAACCGAATGTTGGCTTGTCCGCCGCACCTTTGCCGGCGATCATCCACAGACCAGATGCATCGCCTGTGCCTGCGTTGTCATCGGCAAGTCTTCCGGTGAGCTGGTCCTGACGCTTAACCCAGGTCAGACGTTAGACTGGGCAGCGCCGGTTGCCTGGCTGCGGCGCGCGACGATCTCAACGGCGATTGCGCTGCTTCAGCCGACAACATCTCAGTGAGCTTGTTGCGGGCACGGTTCACCCGGCTCTTCACAGTGCCGCTTGAGCATCCGGCGATTGCAGCAGCTTCGTCATAGGAAAAGCCGGCCGCGCCGATCAAGATAAGGGCTTCGCGTTGCTCGTCATTCAGCAGCGAGAGGGCTCGCTCGAAGTCCCGGAAGTCGAGATGCGGTTCCTGCTGCGGCTCGGCACTCAACGATGCGGCCATCACAGCGTCAGGATCGCGCACTTCGTGGCGCGCGCGGCGCAGCTGTGTGAAGTACGTATTTCGGAGGATTGTGAATAGCCAGGACCGCATGTTGGTACCTGGATTGAAGCTGTCGATGTTAGCGATTGCCTTCATCAGCGTTTCCTGTACGAGATCATCGCCATAATCCCTGTCGCCGCACAACGAGATTGCGAATGCTCTCAGATGCGAGGTGTGCTCAAGCAGTTCCTGCGATATTGAGTGCGATTGATACGACTTGCGAAACGGCATATTCGACTCCAAACGCGGTGAATGGCGGAGTCAGTCGCCATCCCGTCTTTTCAGACGTTGGTTCAAATCAGCTAGCGTGTTCAGGATATCTCGGGGGAGCTCTTCTTCCGCAACTTCACGATACCGGTCTCGGAGGTCTTGTCCGATCTTGGCTTGGTCCGCGCGGTGATACTCTATGACCACGTCATGCTCGGAACCGGTTCCGGTAGCGCGTGACGCGTCATCCCGAGTTCCCTGAGTACAATGTCTATTATAACGATTGCGACTTTCGTTGCATTGACGAGCGTCAAAGCCTCTCAGCTTTTTGATCAATGTGCTGAATCGCATCCAAACTGTCCCAATAGGCGGCATAATTAATGCCTCGTTACATCTGCCTTTTTACACAGCTCAACGCACCACGGCGCAAACAGAAACGGAGCAGTCGAGACTCCCTGCTCAATGCATAAACAGCAAACTTGGTTCCAGCAACTTGGGAGCACGCGTTTCAAATTGGCACCAATCCTGACAAGTACGGCTCTGCACCCGTAGGCGCATCAGCCCGGTGGGCGTCACCAGCGGCCTTCGTCCGTGGTGCGCGTTGGGTTACATTGAATGGAATTGCGGCTGAGAGGTGCTGTCCTAACAGCCAAGA
>CAYVFK010000291.1:0-2480 GCA_964450925.1 uncultured Hyphomicrobiaceae bacterium
CGTATACTCCCTTAGCAGGGGAGCGCCTTCGACCACTCGGCCACCTCTCCAATTCCGGAAACTGAAGGAAACGAGCACCTTTTGCAAGGGTGTTAAGGAGTTGGCGCCTGTAAATATTGGCGACGAAATGCCGGACTGTGAAACGGTGTATGGCAAGTTTTTGGAAAGTCCTGTCGATGGATCGCGCTGCTCAGGCGGACAATTGGGCTTGACCGCCAAAGGCGGCGCGCGGGCGGATCGGGGTCGGGACGCTGTTCATTGGCCTTTGAGCAGGTGCGCCTCCACGCTAAGGCGTCTGACCGGCGCTGAAACGTCCCGCTTCCACGAGCGCTTCATGGAGCACCTTGAGGCCGGCAATCATATCGTCGGCTCGCAGGATGAACTGCACGTCCACCTGCCGACCTGAGCTTTGTAAAGCGATCGGCACAATATTTGCATCTCTCAGGGCCTCCAGTCCGCGTCGCGCAACCTGCAAGCCCGCCAGGCTGCTGCCCACCGCACTGACCATGCCCACCGCACGCATCGTAATTTCCGCGGTTGGATATACATCTGCGATATCCTTTTCTACACGCTGCATCGCATTGAGCGGTGCATTCACGTAATGGATTATCGTGTTTGCGTTGGACGTTTTTGAGACGATCCAGACATCGTGGCGGGTAAGCGCAGTGAGAATTGCCGCGTCATATCCCTTTACTCCGACCATGTCCGGTTCGAATACTTCGAGCGCGACAACGGGCAAACCCGTGATCATCTCGACGCGGGGGTCGGGGGTGGTCTCTGGAACGATAAGGGTACCCCGGTCGTTTGGTTCGAAGGCATTCGCCACGCGCAGCGGGATCTCGGCTTGCCTGAGGATTTTCGCTGCACTCGGATGCACCGCCTCCATGCCCAGATTAGAGAGCTGGTCGGCGACGTCGTAGTTGGTGTGGCCGATCTTCACCACCTTGTCCGCACCCACAATCTTCGGATCGGCGCTGGAGAGATGGAATTCCTTGTGAATGACTGCCTCCTTCGCATCCGTTAACGCTGCGATGTAGGCGAATGTGACTTCGGAATAGCCGCGGTCGTACTCGCGCATCAGCCCTTCCATGCACTGCGCGTAGCCCGTCACAATCGGCATCTCGGTTTGCAGGTCGATGTCGCAGAGCGCGTCTGTGATACGGGTCTTCAGGTCGGGGTGGTGCTCGTCGCGCCAGCCGCTGAGGTCAATCATGCGGGCGTTTACCTCGCTGCGCTTGAGCATCAGCGTGGTGGTTTTCGCTGAATGTGCCTCTCCGATTCCGGACAACAATTCCCGGATCGTCATCATCTGTGGGCCGAGACGGAAGTGGCCATAAGTGCTCAACCTTTGCAGATCGATCAGGCAGGACCGGGCGCCCTCGATGCGCTCGCGCAGGAAGTCATCGGCTTCCTGCCGATCCGCGGCGTGGCTCAGCAGCCTGTTGTGGTGTTCAGCCATTGCCGCGGCCACCCGATCAAGGGCCTCGCTCCACGTCATGCTGTTTTGCGCGGATGAATAGAGGCCGTAGACGCCGGCATCGCCGGTCTTCTTGTTCTCCAGCAGAAGATCGGTGATCCCGCCGAATGCCGAGACAACGAACAGTCGGTTGTATAGACCTTCGCCGCGATTTTGGCCGAGAAAGAGCGTATCGAGCAATTCATCGGCACGAGCAATCGAACTCCCGCCGATTTTTTCGACAGTGTGTTGAGGCATTTCAGTTCCTTGCGCACCCGATCGGCGCGCGGTCAGTCGGCCGGGGCGTAGGATCCGTCCGCACGATGCACTTCACGGCCGGTGACGGGAGGATTGAAACAGCAGGCCATAACCATTTCCTCATCCGCCCTGATCGTATGCTTGTCATGCTTGTCCAGCGCATACATGACGCCAGGCCGGATGTCATGGGTCTCGCCAGTCGCATGATCGGTGATCGCGCCCTTGCCCGAGATGCAATACACGCTTTCAAAGTGGTGCTTGTATTCGAAGGTGTGTTCGGAGCCAGCCTTGAGCGTGGTGATATGGAAGCTGAAGCCCATGCCGTCATCGGCCAGCAGCATCCGCACCGAGGTCCAGCCGGCGTCCGAAACGGCGCGATCTGAATCCTTTAACTCGTTAAAGTCGCGTACGATCATAATACCCCGTCATTCCGCTGCGGCTTGATTGTATTGGGCGGTCTCGCGCACAGCCACTTGCAGGATATCCAGCCCGCGCGCCAGCACGTCGTCGGGCGTTGTCAGGGGCCCGAGAAACTTCACGACCTCATCGTGCGCGCCGGAGGTTTCGATGATGAGACCTTTCTGGAAGCACGCCGCGCAAATCGCCTCGGCGCGTTCGCCGGAACCAACGTCGATGCCGCGCATCATGCCGCGCCCTTTCAGCCGCGCACTGGGGACAAGGCTCGCGATCTGCTCCAGCCGCGCCCGCAGCGTCTCGCCCTTGGCTTGCACCTGTTTCTGGAAGGCGTCGTCGCGCCAGAATTTTT
>CAYVFK010000292.1:0-2472 GCA_964450925.1 uncultured Hyphomicrobiaceae bacterium
CCATGAAACTGACATCGTGCAGCGCCTTGTCGCCGGTCCGGTAGGTCTTGCTCAGATTTTCGACGCTCAACATGGGCGGCCCTCACACGTGTGGGCGCACACAGAGTATCTGCGCGCGCCCGTATCTCAATGAACCGCCGTTACTGGCAGTTGTAAGTGACGCCGTTGGCTTCGTCGATCTTGCGGATCACGTCCCAGTCGTCCTTGAAGGTGATCTCGATGAACTGCGCTTCACCGCTCTTGCTGAACTCTTCTTCAAGCCCCGTGCCTTCCCAGTCGAAGGAGAAGAAGGCTTCCTGAATCTTGTCCTGCAGCTCAGGCTTCAGGTTGTAAACCACGCCATAGCCGGTGGTGGGGAAGGTCTGCGAGGTGTAGAGGATGTTGAACTGGTCCTCGGACACTACACCGCGCTCGATCATGCGGCTCTT
This sequence comes from uncultured Hyphomicrobiaceae bacterium, assembly GCA_964450925.1. GTDB lineage: Bacteria > Pseudomonadota > Alphaproteobacteria > Rhizobiales > Rhodomicrobiaceae > Dichotomicrobium. The sequence goes on from CAYVFK010000292.1 coordinate 429, forward strand.
CACCGAGTTGGCGATTGCCCCGGCAAGATAGTCCTTGTTGGCGACGCCAAGGATCGAGTTGTCGTGCTTGCCCGAGAACTCGGCCTCAAAATCTTCTCCGGCTTCCATACCGAATTCCGCCTTGAGCAGCGCGGATGGGGCCTTGAAGCCTGAGTTTGACGTCTGCGCTGTGAAGGCAAGCGTCTTGCCCCTCAGATCTTCGATTTTTTCGATGCCCGAATCGGGGTGCGTAATGATCTCCATCTCGTAGCCAAACGAGCCATCCGCCCCTGCCATCATGGCGAACGGACGGAAACCGGCGCAGGCCACGGCGATCGGGTTGGAGCCGGTGTTGAAGCCCGCAACATGCAGGCGGCCGGCGCGCATCGCCTCGATCTGCGCGGCGTTGGACTGAACCGGGAAGAACTGCACGTCCTTACCCGTCACATCGGACATGTGGTCAAGGAACTCGGACCAAACTTCGCGGTACACGGCCGGATCTTCAACCGGGGTGTAGGCAAAGATCAGCGTGTCCGGGTCGATCTGCTGGGCCGGATCGCTCGGGATATCGGCGATCAGATCGCCGTCGTTATCCTGGTAGCCCGCCCCAAGCTCAAATGCGTTGGTCGGCGCGGCGAGGCCTATGGCGGCGAAGACCGCGAGTACGGTTGCGAATGCGCGAAAACGAAACATGATGATTACTCCCTGATCGTGGTCGTCAGCTCGAAAGCCGCTTAGCGTCAGCGTTATCGCGGATGTGCATTACAGGCGCATGACACTCGCCACGCTCATGACCAGTGCTGCGACCCGCTGGGCTGGTCAGGCGTCGCATGCCGGCGCGATCAACAAATCACCGAACAGATCTTGTGCCTTCGTGCCACAAGCGCGAACATCTCAACATGATTGAAGCGGCTGAGCGCAGACCACCGCGCGCGATCAGGACGAGGTGTAACATGAAGCAATCACACCAGGATCAAACCCAAGCCCAGAAGCGTCCCGCGCCGGCCCAGCCGCCGTTCAGCGAAAACTATCTCGGCGAACCGCGTCATGTCGGCGTGGAGATCGAATTCGCCGCGGTGTCGCCGCGCCAGGCGGCGGAATGCGTTCAGGAGGTCTTTGGCGGCGAGCTTGAGATACTGACACCGCACCGGGTCAAGGTGACGAACACCGGCCACGGCGACTTTCGCGTCGAACTGGACTCCCAATACATCCACCGTCTCGAATCGCCAGAGGCGACGCCATTCATATCGGCGGAGGTGGACGAGTGGCTGCGATGGTTCCAAAGCTCACTGGGCGAGGTGGTCGGAGAGCTGGCCGCGACCGTGATCCCGTGCGAGATCGTTTGTCCGCCCATGCGCCTTGATGACATGCACCTGCTTGACAGGACGATCGACGTGCTGAACAGAAGCGGGGCCACCGGCACGCGAGAAAACTTGTTTTACGCTTTCGGGGCGCAGCTTAACCCCGATATCGCGCGCCAGGAGGCAGAGCACATCACGTCAGTGTTGAAGGCCTATGTGCTGCTCTCGCCATGGTTGCGCGAAGTGATCGCAGTGGACATGACACGCCGCGTCTTTGCTTTTGCCGATCCGTTCCCGAAAGCCTATGTGCGGCTCGTCACCGCGCCGGATTATTGGCCGGACTTTATCGCCCTGATCGACGATTATCTTATGCACAATCCGACCCGCAACCGGGAGTTGGACATGCTGCCGATGTTCGCCTGGCTTGACGAAGCGCGCGTGCGCGCCAGCGTGCCAGACCCCCGCGTCAAGCCGCGTCCTACATTTCACTATCGGCTGCCGGATGCAAATTTCGGGATTGCCGACTGGACCATTACTGGAGAGTGGAACCGCTGGTGCGAGGTCGAGCGGCTCGCCGCGGATGCGGATAAGCTGCGCCTGGTGTGCGACGCTTTTGCCGAGCATGAACGGCGACTGATCAAGGGGTGGTGGTCGCAGCGGGTCGCGGACCTTCTGGGGCTGCCAGGGCCGGGCCAGATTTAGCGCTGCCCTAGGCGTGGCTGAGACCTTGATTGAAGTCCTGGTTGAGGTATCGTTGTAGTCTT
>CAYVFK010000293.1:0-2438 GCA_964450925.1 uncultured Hyphomicrobiaceae bacterium
GCTTATCCCGGATTGGCGCGAGAAGGGCGCGCCGCTCGATACGCCGGTCACGGAAGACCGCATCTCGTATCTGAACAAGAAGAGCGGCATCCGCATCCCGAATTGGGTCATGCCGCCGCTGATGAACAATCACGGCAATTATGTCGTGAGCCTGGGGAACCTGTGCCGCTGGCTGGCCGAGCAGGCCGAAGAGCTTGGCGTCGAGGTCTATCCGGGCTTTGCCGCCAGCGAGATTGTCACCGACAGCGAGGGTAATGTCATCGGCGTGGCCACCGGCGACATGGGTCTCGATCGTCAGGGCAAGCCCAAGCCGGGCTTCGAGCGCGGCATCGAGTTGCACGGCAAATATACGCTGATCGCAGAGGGCGTGCGCGGTTCGCTGGCGAAAAAACTGATCCGCGCATTCCACCTGAACGAGGACAAGGAGCCGCAGAAATACGGCATCGGCCTGAAAGAGCTGTGGGAGCTTGCCCCGGACAAGCACAAGCCGGGCTTTGTGCAGCACACGCTCGGCTGGCCGCTCGACGACCGGACTGGCGGCGGCTCATTCATCTACCATTGGGGCGAGAACCTGGCCTCCGTCGGCTTCGTGGTGCATCTGAACTATGAGAACCCTTATATCTCCCCGTTCGATGAGTTGCAGCGTTTCAAGACGCATCCGTCGATCGCACCGATGTTCGAGGGTGGGAAGCGCATCGGCTACGGCGCGCGGGCGATCACCGAAGGCGGCTGGCAGTCGCTCCCCGACCTGACCTTCCCCGGGGGCGCGCTGATCGGATGCAGCGCGGGGCTGGTGAACGTGCCGCGGATCAAGGGCTCGCATAACGCGATCCTCTCCGGGATGCTTGCCGCAGAATCCGCCTTCGAGGCAATCGCCGAAGGCCGCGCGAACGACCGGCTGGAGGCATATCAGCGCGCGTTCGACTCGAGCGCGATCGCCAACGACCTCAAAAAGGTGCGCAACGTCAAGCCGCTGTTGTCAAGGTTTGGCACACGGCTCGGCACGATGCTGGGCGGGGTAGAGATGTGGCTGAACACGCTCCTGCCCTTCCTTAGCTACACGCTTGGCCATGGCAAGCCGGATAGCGATACGCTGAAATCGGCCTCGGAATGCAAGCCTATCGAATATCCCAAGCCAGACGGCGTGCTGACCTTCGACAAGCTATCTTCCGTCTTTCTGTCGGGGACCAACCACGAGGAAGATCAGCCCGTGCATCTGGTGCTCAGCGATGAGTCGATCCCGATCGAGGAGAACCTGCCAAAATACGACGAGCCGGCGCAGCGCTATTGCCCTGCGGGTGTGTATGAGGTCGTGGCGGGCGAGAACGGAATGCGCTTCCAGATCAATGCGCAGAACTGCGTGCACTGCAAAACATGCGACATCAAGGATCCGCCGCAGAATATCAACTGGGTTCCCCCCGAAGGAGGCGGCGGGCCGAACTACACGAATATGTAGCGATCTGCGCAGAAGCCCACGGGTAGCGCCTTCCCGGCGAGGCTATTTTTTGCGAAAGGTGTCGAGATGCACGACCTCGGCGCCTTTCGTGTCTTCTTCTGATTTGTTGTCCTGCCAGTCTTCGCCGCTTTCGCTTTGCGCGCGGGCACCTGCTTCGTCTGCGGGAAACGGGGCCGTTTCACCGGGGCTGGGCAGAGCGGTCTCCGCAGTGACCGGCATGCCAGCGCCCTCTTCCGGCGCAAGCGCGCTTATATCCGGCTCGGGCTCGTGAAGGGCGTCTATCTCGCCGAACCGCAGCATGAAACCAACGCTCGGGTCTGCGAAACTTCTCATCGCGCGGAATGGAATCACAAGGGTTTCAGGCACGTTCGAGAACGAAAGCCCGATCTCGAAGGCATTCTCATAAACCTTGAGCCCCCAGAACTGGTACTGGATGACGATGGTCATCTCATCGGCGTAGCGATCGAGCAGCCGCTTCGAAAGCGAGACGCCGGGTGCGCGCGTATCGAAAGTGATGACGAAATGGTGCTCGCCGGGCAGCCCGCGCTTCTCCACGCTGCGCAACACTGTGCGCACGACACCGCGGAGTGCTTCCTGCGCAAGAATGTCGTACCGGAACGTATCGTCGGACATACCTGAGGACCGGGCTTGAAGCGGCAGACCCGCACACGCATGCGGGCGCGGAATGGATGGAGGGCTTCTGTTGCCCGGTGCCCTCCGGACCGCGCCTGAACGTGCTACCGCTCAGGACTTCAATTTCGGTGCCTGAGCTGCGTTACGCAGCCTGAGCAACCGGAGCATAGTTGTCGTTCGCAACTACAATTTTGGCCCTGTGACGGCGGTACCATGCCGGGCGAAAGTTCGTCCTTTACACCCTCGTCGAGCCTAGTTCGCCCCCATCAAAAACCCGCTGTCATGCCTTCAGGCTTTTGGTGGAGGCGCCGGGTACTGCCCCCGGGTCCGATGGGCTTATTCCGACGAC
>CAYVFK010000294.1:0-2412 GCA_964450925.1 uncultured Hyphomicrobiaceae bacterium
ATAAGGCTTTCTTCCTCGCGCAAGCCGGCCATTTCCCGCTCCAGCGCGGTGAGCCGTTGTTCACTGTCCGTGGATTGGCGCGCTGCCGCAAGCAGTTGCTCGTTCAGCTGAGCACGTTCCGCCTCAGTGGCGCCAACGGTCTGCTCGACTTCCACACGCTCGTCCTGAATCCGGTCGAGTTGGCGTTCGTGCTGTTGGAAGAGCTGGCGGGCTTCATCGGGTGAAAGAGCTTCCTTGTCCTCGTCCGTGAGGCCGAGCGTGAGGCGCTCCGGGTTGGGCTCTGGTGGGCGAATATCCTGCGCTGCGGCTGGCGCGGCCACGACCAGACCGGAAAGAATGATTGCGCGCGAAAGCGAACGGGTTTGCCATAATGTCCAGGCATTCGCGCACGGGATCATGCTCATTGCGAGGCCAATTTGCGTTTTTCGCTCGTGTCGATCTGATACTTCTGCATCAGTCCAAGTTGCATGATGCTAAAGATTATGGTCAGCGGCATGACGCCGAACACCTTGAATGCGACCCAGAAGTCGGTTGAGAAGAAACGCCAGACGATTTCGTTCAAAACGGCCAGGAACAGGAAAAACAGCGCCCATCGCAAAGTCAGTTTCCGCCAGCCTTCATCGAGCAGCTGAAACACATCGCTGAACAGGTATTTTAGCAGCGACACTCCATAAGCCAGCCCACCCAGCAGGATCGTGGCGAACAGCACGTTGGTGATCGTTGGTTTCAATTTAATGAACAGTTCATCATGGAGATAAAGTGTCAGCCCGCCCATGATGAACACGAAAATTCCCGTGACCAGCGGCATGGCGGGGATCCGCCGGAATAGGAGCCGGCTGGCAACCAGGGCCACAGCGGTTGCGACCATGAACGCGCCGGTAGCAACGAAAATGTCATATTGCGAGTTGGCGACGAAAAAAACGATCAGAGGCCCGATCTCGACCAACAGCTTGAGCGCCTGCTTGGTCGGCGACATGGCTTCGATCTGGCTTGGCGGCGTCTGCGTCATGAACGGCTCCGTGATTTGTGCGCGTCAGGCAATTGCGGCCACCGCGCGTGCAAACTCGTCAGGTTCGAAAGGCTGCAAGTCGTCCACCCCTTCGCCGACGCCGATTGCGTAAACGGGCAGGGCGTGCTGCGCAGCGATCGAGACGAGGATTCCGCCGCGTGCGGTGCCATCGAGCTTGGTCATGACGATGCCTGTGACCCCTGCGATGTTCTTGAACACTTCGACCTGCTGCAAGGCGTTCTGTCCGGTTGTCGCATCCAGTGTTAGCAGCACGGTGTGCGGCGCGCTCTCATCGAGCTTGCGGATCACCCGGATAATCTTCTCCAGTTCGGCCATCAGGTCGGCCTTGTTCTGCAATCGACCAGCTGTGTCGATCATCAGGACATCGCGCGCTTCTTCGCGCGCCTGCTTGAGCGCGTCATAGGCCAGCCCGGCCGCGTCCGCGCCAATGTCGCGGGTGATCACGGGCGCGCCCACGCGCTCGCCCCAGATCTTCAGTTGCTCCACGGCGGCGGCGCGGAACGTGTCGCCCGCCGCGAGGATCACGCTCTTGCCCTCGTCGGTGAACTTGCGCGCAAACTTGCCGATGGTCGTGGTCTTCCCGGTGCCGTTGACGCCGACAACGAGGATCACGTGCGGCTTGAGCGTGTCGTCGATCTCCAGCGGACGCGCCACCGGCTCCAGCGTTTTCGCGACTTCGGCCGCCAGAACCTCGCGCACCTCGTCCGGGCTGATCTCCTTGTCGTATTTTTCCGCTGTCAGCCGCTCGGTGATCCTCACGGCGGTGTCCACACCGAGATCGGCTTGGATCAGCAGGTCTTCCAGCTCTTCCAGCGTGTCGTCATCCAGCTTGCGCTGGGTAAAGACGCTGGTAATGCCGTCGGACAGGCGCGAGGAGGTCTTGGTCAGGCCATCCCTGAGGCGCGAGAACCAGCCCTTTTTTGGCTGCTCGGCTTTGGGGTCGGGCTGTGTCGCGGGTTCACCGGCCTCGGCTTCTGGCTCCGCCCCGGCCTCAACCGTTTCCGGCTCCGGATCGGTATGGTCCGGCTGCGCTTCGACAGCGCGTTCTGCCAGCTCTGGGCTTTCGGACGCGCGCCCGGTCTCGTGCGGTTCTCGCTGCGGCTGCGCGCGATCGCCTTTGAACAGACGCCCGAACAGGCCGGTTTTTTTTGTCGGGGTTTCGCTCACGCGGCCACCGTTCCTTCCAGCTTTCCAGCATTCACACCGATGATGTACGCCCGCACCAGCGCGCCTGGTTCGCATGGTTCAGGCAGATTGACTTCGGCGAATTGCGGCGCGCGCCCGCGCTGGGGCTGCTCTATCAGGATTTCGAGTTCGCGGCCCGCGAAGCCGCCCAGGTGATCGTTCAGCGCCTGATCACCCTTCTCGCGCAAGGCTTGCGC
>CAYVFK010000295.1:0-2392 GCA_964450925.1 uncultured Hyphomicrobiaceae bacterium
GGCGAATTCGCCCGCGTGTTCCCTGACCTGATGGAAGAGCCGTCGAAGCTGGAGCGCGCCCGCGCCGCCGCCGAAGCCTCTGGCGCAGTCATCGTGCTGAAGGGCCCTGACAGCATCATTGCCGCACCGAACGGCGTGGCCGGCCTGATCGAGAATGCACCGCCGTGGCTGGCGTCCGCTGGTACCGGCGATGTGCTCGCCGGCATCATTACCGGCCTTCTGGCGCAAGGCATGGACGCGCTGGATGCCGCTATGGCAGGCGTCTGGATTCACGGCGAGACTGCGCGTGAGCTGGGCCCCGGCATGATCGCCGAGGACATGGCCGACACGCTGCCAGAAGTCATCAAGCGGCTCGATGCGCGCGCAGACCTGTTCTCGGGCGTCGCCTGAGCGCGCCTTTCAGATCTTGCCCGGCCCCGGCAGCCGCAGCAATTCCGCGACCCGCTCAGACCACCAGCCCTTGAAAAGCCGGCGTTCATGCTCGGCATAGGCCTCGCAGACCATGCGCAGCTTGTCGGTATCCGCGGCAAGCCGTTCCACGAAGCACCAGCGGTCCCATTCGCCCGTGACACTCCATTCCGCCATGCCGAAATTCGCGTCCGGCAGCCGATAGTGGAACGTCGGCCGGGCCTTGACACGCGGGTCCGGCACCATGGCGCGCACCCGCGCTTCGTCGAGCCACGCGAACAGCGGCAGCATGTCCAACTCGCGATTGCGGGTCGGATTGTGCAGCAGATAGTCGTCGATCAGTCCGCCGATATCGGGCCAGTAATCTGTTGCCGTGATCAACCGCACATAGGCGCGGGGAAACGGGTCGGCGAAGGCGAACACACGCCGCGTCACGTCCAGCGCGATCACCTCCCGCAGCCATGGCGACAGTAGCACGTACGCCTTCAGCACCGACGCAATATAGTCCGCGTCCTTTCGCGCGATGTCCGGGTTCAGTTGCGCGCCGAAGGCATAAAGCGGATTCTCCCGTGTGCCCGTAGCGCCGAGCCGGGTCAGCGCATCCACCGTGCGGTCGAGCAGGTGTAGATCGTCGAGTTTCATCGGCGGGCAAACGATCTCGCAGGGGATCACCGAAGCGGCGATGTCGCCGATTGTTTCGCCAAGGGTACTCTGGAACCAGCGCAGCCACTCATCCACTTCCACCGCCAGGAAGGTCGACTCCTCCGGCGCTTCCAGCCGGTGGATGTAGTGCGAATCCAGTTCCACCTCGAAGTCGCCATGGCTGGTATTTTTGACCTTGTACCTGTGCGCGGTCTGGCGGATGACCTCTCCGCCGAAAATCTCTCTCACGCACTCCGCGGCCTGGCCCACCGACACCGTGGCGAACTCGATCTCGACGCCGACATGGCGCGGCTCGCCAGCGTAATTCTCGGGGAATGGCGGCGCGGCGGGTTGCCGCATGTCTTGCACATGCTGTTTCTGTCTGTCGTCAGTCATGGGCGGCGAAAATCTCCGATATATGTTTGCGTCCAGGAAGTAATTATATTCCATAGTATACACCAAAACGAGCACTTTGCCGTTTTGCGGTAGCACGAGCCTTTTCAATCCTGTCCCGATTATGGCAAGCTCACCTCTGAGGCGCACATCATGCAGTCGCTCGGATAAAGCTCAATAACTTGTTCGTCGACGTGAAACATAACCCGTCAGGGCTGCTCAATGCGGTCTTCGACAATCTTTTTGACGCTGTCGTGGTCATTGACGGCGCGACCGGGCGTTTCATCAGCGCCAACAAGGAAGCTCTGAGCCTGCTTGGATATGAGCCAGACGAGCTTCGGACCCTGCGGCCCGACGACATCCACCCGCATGAAATTCCCCGCCTGTCCGAGTTCCTCACCGAGGTCCGGCGCAAGGGCCGCTGGATATCGGGCGAACTGTCCTGCCGGCATAAATGCGGAGCGCTTATTCCCGCCGAAATCCGCGCCACGCAGACATTCGAGGATGACGAGGAACTGATCGTGATCGTCATTCGCGACCGGCGGGTGGATCAGCTTGCCGATCTCGGGCGCTCGGTCCGCAAGATCGCGCATGACCTGCGCAACACGCTCGCGACCGCGCAGCTCCTGAGCGACAGCCTGCTATCTCATGGCGATAACGCCGTCAGCCGCAACGCCGAGACCATCACCCGCGCGATCGAGCGTGCCTTGCACATGACGCGACAAACGCTTAGCGCGGGACGCTCCAGCGCGCCGCCACCCGACTATCAGCGGTTTTTGCTCATGGATGTGGTTGACGAGATGCGCAATTCGCTGGGTGTCGAGGCTAACAGCGATGCCGTGAGCCTGCTCGACGATGCCGGCAATACGATCCTCGATGCCGATTTCGACCAGATCTACCGCATCCTGCTCAATCTGACACGAAACGCCTTCGATGCCAGCGCGCAGAC
>CAYVFK010000296.1:0-2385 GCA_964450925.1 uncultured Hyphomicrobiaceae bacterium
AGGCGTTGGCGCGTGGATCGGCGAACCCGTAACCGGCTGAAAGGCCTGGGACATCGCCGGGCGCACCCCACAGTGCGGCGACGGCAAGATCATCGGACTTCTCGGCAATATCCACTTTCGCGCGCAGCTTGTAAAAGCCGAGCCGGCGGCTCAACTCGCCCAGGTTGGCCCGGGCGCAATCCAGCAGATAGCCGCCCTCATGTCGCAGCACGAGGAAGTCGAACAGCACCTTGCCCTGCGGCGTCAGCAGCGCGGTGTAGGTGGCCTCGCCCGGCTTCAGGTTCTCGATATTCTGGGTGACGAGACCGTGCAGGAACGCCGTTGCATCTTCCCCGGTAATGCTGATCACACCGCGATCGGGCAGAATCGCCAAGTATGGGTTGTTCATGAACCGCTCTCCTCCCTTGAACCTCAGGGCATGATTGCGTAAGCGCTCCTAAGCATCAAGAGCGCGCTGCGCATCCGTAAGACGTAAGTTGTCCCATGACCTTCAGCTATGATCTCGTCGTCATCAACGGAACCATCGTCAATCACGATGGCGTGTGGGAAGGCGACATCGGCGTCCGCGATGGCAAGATCGCAGGCTTGGGCGCGATCGGCGCTCAGGCAGGGGCGGAGACCATCGACGCGCGCGGGCTGCACGTGTTGCCGGGCGTCATCGACAGCCACGTGCATTTTCGCGAGCCGGGCGCGGAGCAAAAGGAAGACCTTGAGACGGGCAGCCGCGCGGCGGTGCTGGGCGGCGTGACGACGGTCTTCGAGATGCCCAACACGTCGCCGCCGACGACGACCGCCGAGGCGCTGGCCGATAAGCTGCGCCGGGCGGCCGGGCGGATGTATTGCGACCATGCTTTTTACATCGGGGCGAGTCTTGAGAATATCGGCGAGTTGGAGGCGTTGCAGCGCCTGCCGGGCGTGGCGGGGGTCAAGGTGTTCGCCGGGTCATCGACCGGCAACCTGCTGATCGCGGAGGAAGCAGACCTTCAGCGTGTCTTTACGCGGCTCACGCGCCGTGCGGCGTTCCACAGCGAGGATGAGGCGCGGCTGACCGAGCGGCTCGGCGAGCGGCGCGCGGGCGACCCGGCGAGCCATCCGGTCTGGCGCGACCCCAAGGCGGCGCGGGACTGCACCGAAATGCTGTTGCGGCTGGCGCGGGCGCATGGCAAGCGCATCCACATTCTGCATGTGACAAGCGCAGATGAGATACCGCTGTTGGCGGCGCACAAGGATGTTGCTACTGCGGAAGTGACGCCGCATCACCTCTCGCTGCAGGCGCCGGAGGACTATGAGCGGCTCGGCACGCACGCGCAGATCAATCCGCCGATCCGCGACGGCGCGCACCGCGCGGCGCTCTGGGCGGCGATCCGCGACGGGACGATCGACACCGTCGGCTCGGACCACGCGCCGCACACGCTGGAGGAGAAAGCGCGGCCTTACCCGGGTTCGCCATCCGGGATGCCGGGCGTGCAAACTCTGGTGCCGGTAATGCTCGATCATGTCAATGCCGGGCGATTGTCGCTACAGCGCTTCATAGACCTCGTATGCCACGGGCCGCAGCGGGTGTATGGGATCGCAGGCAAGGGCCGGATCGCGGCGGGGTATGACGCGGACCTAACCTTGGTCGATATGGCGCGCGAGGCGGAGATCACGGAAAACTGGCTGGCCAGCCGCTGCGGCTGGAGCCCCTACACCGGCAAACGCGTGAAGGGTTGGCCGGTCGGTACGATCGTACGAGGGCGGGCCGTGATGCGTGACGGCGAATTGACCGCTCTGCCTGCCGGTAAGCCCGCGCGCTTCGTGGAGGCGCTGCCGCCGGCACGCGATCACTTGCCCTTATAGAAAAAGTGCCAGGTGCCGTCCGCGCCGATGCCGAGCCGGTAATGGTCGTAGCCCTCCACCGCCATGCGCCTCGCCTCTTCCGGCGAGATCAGCCGGTAAAGCTCCACCTGCTCCGCCGGGCTCAGTCCGCGCACCCCGCGCACGGCGAAGTGCGGCCACACATACATTTCGGTGTCCGGCTGCTGCTCGACGACATAGCCGCTGGTCAGGATCTCGATCAGCGCCGCCATGATCTCCCGCCCCTCGCTGTCGCCGGAGATTTCGCGCCAGTGTTTGAGCGGGTCGTCGACCTTCTCGCCCGCCGACAGCACCGGCATGATCTCGTTGCGCTCCAAGACATAGCGCATCTCCTCCAGATCGCCAGAACTGGCCGCACGCAGGATCGACACGCGCATGTCCTGAACCGGAGCGGGCAGTGCGCTAACATCGCGCTGCACCGGAGGGCGGGCATCGCGTTGCGCTGGCGCATCTTCGGCGGCGAAAGCTGTGGGCGCGCTGGTGAGTGCGAACGCGATCGCTAGGCACACGGCGCGAACATCTTTAACA
>CAYVFK010000297.1:0-2382 GCA_964450925.1 uncultured Hyphomicrobiaceae bacterium
CGGCTTTTCAACTCGAACCAGCCTGTTTCCAGATAAGCGCGGAAGCCATCACCGTTTGGCAAATTTTCGATGCCATAGCGCAGCTCGAACAGGCACACCGTGGTTGTCCAAAGCTCTTGTCTCGGCTGCCGGTCGAGCCACGCTAGCACGGCGGCGTTCTTGCGCGCGCGCATGCAGGCCGAGATAACATTGGTGTCGAGGACAATCATGCCAGCCGAGCCGCTGAGCGGCGCGTGTCATTAATCGAAAATGGCGGGTCGCGGCGCTTCACCCTTCATCTCGGGCAATTCCACATCTTCAAAGCCGTAGGCAGCGAAGTGCGCCGCGAGCTGCGTGCCCAGACCCGGCTCATCGGAGGCGCGAGGGACAGCGCTCACAGCTTCGCGCAGGATGCGCCGCGCCTCTTCTTCCATGCTGTGGCCGTGGGCGCGGGCGCGCTGCGCCAGCCGCTCCTTCACGACTTGCTCGATATTACGTACGATCAATTGCGCCATACCGCATCTCCTTGTGGCCATCATTTTGATATCACGATATCATATAGCTCTTGTAAGGGGCATCGACAAGAGCATCATGACGCTCGAAAAGCCGGGTGATGTTGATTCGCGCGGAAGTGGGCGCGGTCTTGGCGCGCTCATGGAATGGCGGGCCTGGCCAGTCCGCTGGCCGGTAAAGCCAGCCATAAACGCCCTCGATATCGCGGATCAGCAGTCGCGCCGCGCCGCATGCCTTCAGATGCGCATAAAGCCCCGGCGCGTCCAGCAAGCTGGCGCAAATCGCGGTGGCGCCTTCACTGACCAAGTGAGATTCCGCGCGCGCATGGATGATCTCGATGCGGTCATGCAGACCAAGCGCGCGGATCAGTGAACTGGCTAGCGTGCAGGCCTGCGCATCTTCATCGACGCAAGCCAGCTGTGCGCGCGCATCGGCCTGAGCCAGCAGGATCGCTGTCAGCGGCAAGGCTCCGCAGCCGAGGAACACCGCTTCGCTCAGTGCGTCTGGCCCGGCAAGAGCGGTTTCTGCCTCGTGAAGGCTCAGGTAATTCTGCAGATACCAGAATTGCGAAAGCGTCCGCTCCGGCGCGCCGCTTGCCAGAGCCTTGCGACACCACCACTTTTCAAGATGGCATTCGGCAACCGCGCAGAGCGCAGGCAGTTCTATCCGCGCTGTGGCAAGCGCCGGCTCTTGCGCCAGTGCGGTCCCGAAGCCCTCGATGTGCCAGTCTCGCAGCGTGGCCACGAGGTGACGAAGGCATTCCGTGACCCGAGGGTTGTCCGGGCTGAGATCATCCTGACGGCGGAGGGTGTCTAAGGTCTCGTTCAGATAAACGATCGCCGTCTCGCGTGTCCACACCGCAGCCCTCGCGACATTTCTGACCTTAACGCTAGGATAACTTAAATGATGGGGGACGCCCACCGCTGCGTTCGGATTATTCAGCTGGCGCGCCATGAGTGTCGCGCTCTTTCAGCTTCTTCGCCAGCTTCTCGGGAGGCGGGGCCATCAGGAAGCCAAATGATACCGCGCCGTCCCGCTCGCGCACAGCGTGGTGTATGTGATGCGCCTGATGGACCCGGCGCAGGTAGCCGCTATGAGGGATGAACCGGTGGCCAATGCGCCGGTGGACCAACACATCATGGACAAGGAAATAGGCCACGCCATAGCCGGTCATGCCAAGCCCAATCCCCAGCGCGATCGCGTTGCCTTGCAAGCCGAAATAAAACAACGGTGCGGCGATCACGGCAAACAGAACAGCAAAGAGATCGTTCCACTCGAACGCGCCGCGGCGCGGGCGATGGTGCGTCTTATGGATAAACCAGAGAGGGCCGTGCATGATGTAGCGATGCGTCAGCCACGCACAGACTTCCATGCCGACAAAACTCACAAGCGACACGCCCGAGACAATCCAGAAATGGGACACGACCTCTCTCCATATGCTGACACGCGGTGCTCCGCCGATGCGGTATGCCATACGCGCCGCGTTCAGTTAAGGACCGATCCCAGATGAAATTCCTTGATCAAGCTAAGGTGTATATCCGTTCTGGAAACGGCGGAAATGGCAGCCTGTCGTTCCGACGCGAAAAGTTCGTCGAGTATGGCGGACCGGATGGCGGTGATGGCGGGCGCGGCGGCGATGTCTGGGCCGAGTGCGTCGACAACCTCAACACATTGATAGACTTCCGTTTTCAGCAGCATTTCAAGGCCGGGCGCGGTATGGACGGGGCCGGGCGCAACCGCACCGGGGCCGGTGGGGACGATGTCGTGCTAAAAGTACCGCCGGGCACCCAGATTTTTGCTGAAGACAACGAAACGCTGCTGGCCGACCTCACGGAGCCGGGTGAGCGCGTCCTTTTGGCGCGCGGCGGCAATGGCGGTTTCGGCAACGCG
>CAYVFK010000298.1:0-2380 GCA_964450925.1 uncultured Hyphomicrobiaceae bacterium
TTCCGGCTGGAATATGTCGGGCCGGTGCCCGCGCAGATCGCCGCGACAGTGACGCTCACGCCAAAAGGCGGCAAGCTGCCATTCCGCATCCTGCCGCTCTCCTGACGCCGATTCTGGTTCTTGCCGCGCAGCGTGGCGCTTTGGGGCTCACCATCCGCCCTGGAATAGCAGTCCGGCCTGTCCGTCGCCATTCTGGTTGACATGCCCGCTCGTGCCCTTGCCGAACTGGAAAATGCCGAAGGCGTTGTCATTGCCGTTCTGGGTGATGCTGGCGTCGTGGTCGCTGCCGCGCTGGTAGATGCCGGCGGTGTTCCCGCTGCCATTCTGCTCCACATAGGCGGAGTTGCCCCGTCCGCGCCGCGCGGCCCGGCGCTGCTGGATATGCGAGAAAACCTTGAGCCCGCGCTCCAGCTTCTCTTGGCCGCGCTCACTTTTCGGCGAGATGAAAAGGCTGAAGCTGCCGCCTGCGTGCGCAGGCTCCGGCAGGGTCATGGCGCCCGCGCCAAGCCCTGCCGCGATCAGTGCTGCCAGAAATGTCGTGCGCTTCATTATCGTCTCCCCTTTGTCTAATCTGACCGGCGCGATGCTTAAACGCGTCCGCCCACGCGCTTGGCGCAGGTGAAGGTCTCGCCATCGGCGTGGACCGTGAGCTTGGCGGTGTAGCTTGCGCCGTCGCCGCCAATGGTCACGACACCAAGACGCGCCGGACTATCCGCGATCGCCCGGAAGCCGCCGGATTGGTTGATCATTGAGTGACCGCTGAAGCCGTCCTGCTCGACGCTCAATTCATAGCTTCCGCTCACCGTGTCCTTGGCATGCACGACGCCCTGCAACGTTGTGCCGTAAGGGCTTGGACTCACCTGGATTTCGCATTCCAGCCGGTCGCTGGTGAACCAACCGGCGCTGGCGTCGTCTCCGGACATACCTGCTCCCATTGCGATGATGCTTGCGCTGAGCGCAGCGCCGGTCAGGGCGCGGCGAATGTTACTGTTGCGTTTGGTCATGTCATGCCTCCATCGGGCGTGGTTGCGAGGGGCGCGCACGCCCCCCGGCTTTGTGATCGAAAAAGCTTAGTCCTGAACGATGACGCCAACGTTGCCGGAGCCATACTGGTTCGTGGTCGCCCGGTTGCCGGATCCGCCCTGGATGATGCCAACCGCATTGCCACGTCCAACCTGCGTGGTGGTGGCGGAGTTGTGCGAGCCGAACTGGGCGATGCCGGTCACGTTGCGGCTGCCACGCTGGTAGCTGTCGGCGTAGTTGCCGGAGCCGCTCTGGCCGATGACGGCGCGGTTGCGATTGCCGTCTTGGGTGCTGATCGTGGTGTTGCCGCGGCCATACTGATAAACGCTGGTGCGGTTGCCGTAGCCACGCTGCCCGATACCGGCGGCGTTGCCCTTGCCGAACTGCTCAAGAAATGCGCTGTTGCCGCCAGCAATCGCGGCGGAGCCGCCAGCGGTGACGCTCAGGCCGAGACCAAGGGCGAGGGCGATGGCGCTGGATGTAAGGACCTTGCGGATCGTCATTTTTGTAACTCCCGTGTTGATGGTTTGTAATCTCTTTGCGAGATGACGATCCGTTTGTAACAAGCGCGCTGTGAATGCGTTTTGAACCCGAATGTCGGGTTTCGTTCACCGCGGTGAACTCTGGCTGTTGCGCAAATTCATGCGGTGTTCATTCGCGCTGCGCGGAATGCTTGTCATCCCATGCGCTGCGCATTACAACCGAGGGGCAACAGAGCAATGATCCGAGACACGACGTGTTCGCCATGAACCGATGCCCCGATTTCGCGTTCTCGATCCGCCGTCGCCCCCGTTTGGCGGCTTTGGCGTCATCTATAGCTCTGCCGAATCTCCTCATCATGCCTCTTCCAAGCCTTAGTAGCCCCTGAGCGTCGGCGGTTCGGGCCAACCGGACGGGTGTTCAGGGGATAATGACTGCGAAGCGACAATCGGATTTCTCCGGCCTGCGCCGGATGGCACAAGAGGCATTGACACCATGAGTACACAGACTGCAAACGAGACGGCCGCCGCGCCGGGCGATCGAGTCTTCATATTCGACACCACCTTGCGCGACGGCGAACAGTCGCCGGGCGCGTCGATGACGCGGGAGGAAAAGTTGCAGGTCGCCGCGGTGCTCGATGAAATGGGCGTCGATATCATCGAGGCGGGCTTCCCGGCGGCTTCGCAGGGCGATTTCGAATCGGTCCGCGAGATTGCCAAGGCAGCGAACAACAGCGTTATTTGCGGGCTGGCGCGCGCTGGCCAAGCCGATATCGACCGCGCGGGCGAGGCGATTGCCCCGGCGAAACGCGGGCGC
Source organism: uncultured Hyphomicrobiaceae bacterium (assembly GCA_964450925.1). Classification (GTDB taxonomy): domain Bacteria; phylum Pseudomonadota; class Alphaproteobacteria; order Rhizobiales; family Rhodomicrobiaceae; genus Dichotomicrobium. The sequence continues at coordinate 2,320 of CAYVFK010000298.1, forward strand.
ATCCATACCTTCATCTCCACCAGCCCGCTGCACATGAAGTACAAGCTGGGCAAGGAGCCGC
>CAYVFK010000299.1:0-2374 GCA_964450925.1 uncultured Hyphomicrobiaceae bacterium
TTCGCCGGCGAAGACGCGCATGTCGATTAGGCCGGGAGCCAGCAGCTTGCCGCCGCAGTCGATCGTCTCGACGCCCGGCATCGCGCTATCCGCGAGATGCGACCCGAGATCGGCGATCAGCCCGTTCTCGACATAGACGCCGCCGCGCTCATCCCGCCCACTCGCAGGGCATAGCAGGCGCGCATTCACCAGGGCCAGCGGCTGGGACGGTTCACGGCAGGCAGGATGTGAGGACGCGTTCATCAGGCGGCCTTCATGTGTCGCTCAGGTTTTCGGCCAGCGCCTGGAGCACGGCCATGCGCACCGCGACGCCCATCTCCACCTGCTCCTGGATGACGCTGCGGGCATCATCGGCGACGCCGGAGTCGATCTCGATGCCGCGGTTCATCGGGCCGGGATGCATGATGAGCGCGTCGGGTTTGGCATAAGCCAGCTTGGCGTGATCGAGTCCGAAGAAGTGGAAATATTCGCGGCGCGAAGGCACGTAAGACTGGTTCATCCGCTCGCGCTGGAGCCGCAGCATCATGACGATGTCGCAGCCGTTCAGACCGTCCTCCATGCGTGTGAAAATCTCCGCGCCGAGCTTCTCCGCGGCGGGCGGCATCAACGTGGATGGCGCAACGAGGCGCACGCGCGCGCCGAGCTTGCTGAACAGGATGATATTCGATCGCGCCACGCGCGAATGCAGGATATCGCCGCAAATGGCGATGGTCAGCCCCTCGATCCGGCCCTTGTGATGGCGAATGGTCAGCGCGTCCAGGAGCGCCTGGGTCGGGTGTTCATGCGCGCCGTCGCCCGCGTTGATGACCGCGCATTCCACCTTTTGTGCGAGAAGCGCCGCAGCGCCCGCCGCGCTGTGACGTACAACGAGCAGGTCAGTCTGCATGGCATTGAGCGTGATGGCGGTATCCACGAGGGTTTCACCCTTCTGCACCGATGATGTTGGCACAGACATGTTCATCACATCCGCGCCGAGCCGTTTGCCGGCCAGCTCGAAGGAGCTTTGGGTGCGCGTGGAAGATTCGAAGAAGATATTAATCTGGGTGCGCCCGCGCAGCGTGTCGCGTTTGCGTGCGCGGCCCTGGTTGCCGCTGTATTCTCGCTCGGCAAAGTCGAGCAGATATGTGATATCCGGCACCGAAAGCCCTTCGATCCCCAGAAGCTGGCGGTGCGAAAATCTGTATGTGGCGGGAGGCTGCGCGTGTTCCATTAAAGCGGGGGTTATACGCCTGTCTGCGCCTCTCGGCAATGAGATGTAAGCTCGCATGGGTAAACGCATGAACAGTTTGGTGTTTGGCGCCACGCCGCCGCAAGTGAGCTCGTCATGCGGTTCCGAGCCCGTTTCGCCTCTGTCAACCGGTGAGTCGGCTGCAAGGGTGCTCACATTGTCTCGGCGATAAATATGAACAGGGGCAACGTGATCGCTGCGAACAGCACCTGTACGGTCATGATATTGGCCATCAGCTCGGCGTCACCGCCCATCTGCCGCGCCATCACGTAGGCAGAGGACGCAGTGGGCACCGCGCCGGTGATGATGGCGATGGTGCGCGTCAGCCCATCCAGCCCGACCACCCAGGACAGCAGCACGACCAAAAGCGGCATACCTATCAGCCGCATGAGCACGCCGACCGCCACCAGCGTTTTCGTCTCCATCGCCTGGCCGACACTCAGGCCCGCGCCCACAGCCAGCAGCGCCAGGCCCAGCCCACCATCGCCGATGATGTCCACCGCGCCATAGATGAAATCGGGCACCCCGGTGATGTTCAGCGCAAAGCCGATCACACACCCCACAATCAATGGATTGCTGGCGATTTTCAGCAGAACGGTAGACCAGTCCGGCTTTGCCTCCGCCTCGCCGAACACGGCCAGCACTGCAACATTGATCACGTTGATCAGTGGCACCATTACACCGATGGCGATGCCGCTGAGCGCCACCCCCTCATTGCCGTAAAGCGAGCCGACTATGGCAAGCGCCATGAAGCCATGAAAGCGTGTCGCGCCCTGGAAGATGCTGGTGAAGGTCGGCCCCGAGATGCCGAAGCGGCGCGCGGAAATGGGCTGGAGCAGGAGCAGCAACAGCGACATGCCGATCACTCCGCCGGTGATTGCGGCGGCAAAGTCGGCGATCGGGATCGCGCCGAGATCGGCCCGCGCCAGCGTGCGGATGATCAGGAACGGCATCAGTATGTAGAAGCAGACATGCTCGACGACTGGCCACATCTCATCGGGCACGAGCTTGACCCGTTTGAGGACATAGCCGGTGATGATAATGAGGAAAATCGGGGCGATGGCGTTGAGCGTGACGATCATCGCGTCTTTATGCCCGCCCCGCAGCCCCGCGCCAACCCCTCGCACGCATAGCAGCTACCGCGCT
>CAYVFK010000300.1:0-2372 GCA_964450925.1 uncultured Hyphomicrobiaceae bacterium
TGAAGCGCATGTTGCCGAGACGCGTTGGTTCGCTGCGATACGCTGCGGCGGCGGCAGCGCGGGAAGGCGAGCCGGCCACCGAGAGGAGCGCCCCATGCTTTATGCCTGCATCTGCACCGACAAGCGCGGCGCGGGCGAACTCCGCCAGCAAACGCGCGAGACGCATCTGGCGCATCTGCGCGAGCGTGAAAGCGCGATTGTCTCCGCCGGCCCGCTGCTGAGCGCGGATGGCGAGACGCCGATCGGCAGCCTGCTGATCGTTGAGGCCAATTCGATCGATGAGGCGCGCGCGATGATCGAGGCGGATCCGTATACCAAGGCAGGCGTTTTCGCGCGCGTCGAGGTGCATCCCTGGCGGTGGGTGCTTGGCACCGTGAACCTGCAGGAATAGGAATCCGAGTATGCGCTTGCGTTATCTCATCCCCCTGCTTGCACTGATCGTTTTCGCGCTGGCCGTGCCGCCGGAACGGATAAAGGCGGCGTATACTGGCGATTTCGCAGACCGGCTCGTGGCCGCAGCGATAGAGCAGACCCGCAATGTGGTTATCTATGATCCGGCTTATCGCGATATCGGATTTCCTGGCGGAGACGTTGCCCCGAATCGCGGCGTCTGCACCGATGTCGTGATCCGCGCTTACCGTGATCTCGGGATTGACCTTCAGGAGCAAGTGAAGCGAAGGATGGGCGGCGACGCCAATATCAAGCACCGCCGGGTGAGGGAGTTGCGCAAGTTCTTCGCGCGATTTGGCCAGCGGCTGCGGGTCAGCAAGAACCCCGACGACTACAAACCCGGTGACATCGTGACCTCGGTTCGCTCGGACGGGGTGACGCATATCGTGATCGTCACCGGTCGGCGCTCGTGGGACGGCAGGCGCCCGCTTGTGGTCCACAATGAAGGCTTCGGGCCGAAGCTCGATGACGCGCTATTTCGCAACCGGATTACCGGCCACTACCGCTACATCCCCCGGTCGTGAGCGAGCGCCAGCGCGGATGGCGACCTGCCAATGGGTATCGCTTCCGCCAGTCGAGTGATAAGATTCATACTCGATTAGTCTGAACACTGGTCGTGTCCGTTGGTGAACCAGTCGGGGTATGTGAGCCCCGCCAACGGGCGGAGCGGTTGGGGCCCGCCACCTCTATGCTCTGCCAAGTCTCGCCTGGTCCAGCCGAGCGCAATCTGCCTCAGGCCCATAGGCCATTGCAAAATGCTGATCCGATACGGCTACGACATCACTGTACACTGCGCGCAACCCACGCCGATGATGAGCTTTCTCTGCGTCCACGAGGAGCGAGCGGCGGATGTGCGCGCTCCCGAAAACCTCATAGTCACCCCAGAGGTGACGATGACCGCTTTCCGCGACATGTTCGGAAATATCGGCCGTCGCTTCGTCGCGCCAGCAGGCGATTTGTCAATTTGGGGTGACGGGACGGTTGAGGATGACGGCGCTCTCGATCCCGCATTTCCCGAGGCCAGAGAAATGCCGGTCGCCGAATTGCCGGATGAATGCCTGACCTATCTGCTGGGTAGCCGCTACTGCGAGACGGACAGGCTCAGCCAGATCGCGTGGGACAGGTTCGGCAGCGTGAGACCCGGCTGGTCCCGTGCTCAGGCGATCTGTGATTTCGTCCATCAGCATATCGCTTTCGGCTATCACCATGCCCGCGCCACGCGAACGGCCTACGAAGCTTATCATGAGCGTATCGGCGTTTGCCGGGACTATGCGCACCTCGCCATTGCACTTTGCCGCAGCATGAATATCCCCGCGCGCTATGTGAACGGCTATCTCGGCGATATCGGTGTGCCGATCAACGATCCGATGGATTTCAGCGCGTGGATCGAGGTCTATCTGGACGGTCGATGGATGACATTCGATCCACGCAACAATATGCCGCGCATTGGTCGTATTGTCGTTGCCCGCGGGCGCGATGCCGTCGATGTGCCCCTGATCAATTCGTTTGGCCCTCATGTCCTGACATCATTTCGGGTCTGGACGTATCCGGTGGATCAGGCGGCTTCTCAGGTGGTCTGAACTGAAGTTGGAGTGGTCGCGCTTACGCATCAGTGCTGAGTGCCACACGGTGGCTGCCCTCACGTTCCAGCCGGCCGGCGAGGTCGAGTTCCATCAGGACGATGGCTACCGCGCGCGCCGACAGGCCGGTGACGCGCACGATTTCGTCCGTCGCGATTGGCACCGGGCCGAGCGCCTCGGCAACCTGACGTCGCGCCGCGTCATCGAGGTCGAAAGGGGCGGCTTCCGGCTCCGCGAAGCCGGTGGGCGCTGGCTCGCCGCTGAACATCTCCGCCGCCGTAAGCGCCTCCAGCACATCCTCGGCATTCCGGATCAGCGCCGCGCCGTCCTTGATGAGCGCAT
>CAYVFK010000301.1:0-2365 GCA_964450925.1 uncultured Hyphomicrobiaceae bacterium
GGCCACGTTGTGGCGGTGCATGGCGAGGAAAGCGCGCCAGACGGTCTGCCCGGCCCAGGTAATACGCGCCATGTTGCGCCGGTGCAGCGCCACGAACGCGCGCCACAGCCGGCCAAACTCTTCGCGTTTGCGGCTGGCGATACGGCCAATCAGGGATCTCGGCCGGTCAATCCACGTAAAGGACATAGCCACGGCCCCTGACAGTCTGCAGATGAACCGGATTGGCGGGGTCTACCTCGATCTTGCGTCGCAGCCGGTTGATCTGAACATCGATCGCCCGGTCGGTGCCGGTTGCCTCTTCGCCGAGCAGTTCGTACCGCGCGATGGTTTCGCCCGGGGTGCGCGCAAACTGGCGCAGCAACTCGCGCTCGCGATCGGTCAGCTTCACCGGGTCGCCCGCCCGGGTCAGTTCGCCTCGCGCAAGCTGGAATACACACTCTCCGAAACGCACTTCCTCGGGCGGCGCGACCGCCGTTTCGCGCCGTCGCAGGATGTTCTGCAAGCGCAGCAGCAATTCCCGAGGATCGAACGGCTTGGCCATATAGTCGTCAACACCGAGTTCGAGACCGTCGACGCGGTGCTCTGGCTCCGAGCGTGCGGTGAGCATGAGGATGGGGACATCGGATTCCGCCCGCAGCGTCTGGGCCAGTGAGAGGCCGGACTCGCCCGGCATCATAACGTCGAGGATGATCAGATCGAAGGCAAGCCCGCGCAGCGCGGCGCGTGCTTCGGCGGCATCGGCGCTGACGCTGACGCGAAACCCGTTGTCGCGCAGATAATGCGCAAGCAGATCGCGGATGCGCTTGTCATCGTCCACGATCAGCAAGTGCGGCGCCGTATCGTCCGGGGCCGCGGGCTGGCTTTCGTGTGCCTCCGCGCTGCTCATACATCGATCTCCCGGCTTTGACCCAGAACCTCGCCGCTTTCGATAAGCCGCGCTATCGCGGCGCGCTCGCCACTGCCGATCATGGCAAACAGGAACTGCTGCACCGCTTCGCTCGCCTCCAGCCCCGCCGCGGCAAGCGCAGCCTCGATGCGGTTGCTCTGGCGTTCGGCAAGCCGTGCGATCAGCTCGACGCCATCGCTGCGTGGATACAGCAGACGCTCGCGCCGATCGTTCTGCCCGCGAACCTGCGTGATGAAGCCACGATCGCGCAGGTCCTTGAGCACCCGCGCGAGACTTTGCTTGGTGATCTTGAGGATTTCGAGGAGATCGGCAACGCGAATGCCAGGATGCCGGCAAATGAAATGCAATGCCCTGTGGTGCGCGCGACCGAAGCCCAGTTCGGTGAGGATTTCATCGGCATCAGCGGTGAAATCCCGGTAGGCGAAAAAAAGCAGTTCGATGATCCGGAAGCTGTCGGCGTCCGGACCGAGCGATGGCCGGCTCGCCGCCCCGCCGCGTACCGGGGCCGACGCGCCGGAGTGGCATTCGATTTCGGAATCGGTGGTTATGTCAGCCATGTTGACATATATTGAGCCGATTGCTACGTAGAGCAACCTTTTGCGACACATTTTCAATGGACACAAGCCAAGCTCGGCAATATCTAAACAGACAAATTGGCAAGGGTTTAGCGTGCTGCATTCACACGACCTGGCGCGTGTCGTCGTCTGGTCTGCAAGGCTTGGGCGGCAGGTCCAAAAGGTCCGCTGCGGCCCTATCTGTTGACGCATGACTGCCGAGTGTCAAGCCGATTCGGCCAATGAAATAGCAACAGGCGCGGGAGGCGTTCAATGGCTATCGTTCCTTACGATCAACGCGACGGATTAATCTGGATGAACGGTGAGCTTGTGCGCTGGGCAGATGCCAAGCTGCATGTGCTCAGCCATGCCCTGCACTATGCCAGTTGCGTGTTCGAGGGCGAGCGTGCCTATAACGGCGAGATCTTCAAGCTGACCGAGCACAGCGAGCGGCTGGTCGAATCCGGGCGTATCCTTGGTTTTGAAGTTCCCTATTCCGTCGCTGAAATCGACGAAGCCTGCCGCGACGTCCTGCGCGCGAACGAGCTGACCGACGCCTATGTCCGCCCGGTCGCCTGGCGTGGCAGCGAGCAGATGGGCGTATCGGCGCAACACACGAAGATCAACGTCGCGGTCGCGGCGTGGAACTGGGGCGCGTATTTCGACCCTGAACTGGTCGAAAAGGGACTGCGCCTGCGCATGGCGGATTACTGCCGCCCGGACCCGCGGACCGCGCCGGCCAAATCCAAGGCCGCTGGCCTGTACATGATCTGCACGCTGGAGAAGCACAAAGCCGAAGCCGAGGGCTATGCCGATGCGCTGATGCTGGATTGGCGCGGGCGCGTCGCCGAGGCCACCGGCGCCAATATCTTCTTCCTCAAGGACGGCGCGCTGCACACCCCGA
>CAYVFK010000302.1:0-2326 GCA_964450925.1 uncultured Hyphomicrobiaceae bacterium
GGTCGAGTGAGCTGGGCTATGAGCTTTACCTGCGTGACGGGACGCGCGGCGATGAACTGTGGGAAAAGATCATGGCGGCAGGGTCGCCGTTCGGGCTGCAGCCCGGCCACACATCGACGATCCGGCGGATCGAGGGCGCGATGTTGTCCTACCACGCCGATGCGGACATCTACACCAACCCCTACGAGCTTGGCCTTGACCGCTTGGTGAACCCAGATATGGAGGCCGATTTTATCGGGAAAGCTGCCCTTCGGCTGATCCGCGACACCGGGGTCAGCCGCCAACAGGTTGGCTTGCGCATCGACGCCCCCCGGCTTGCAGGGCCGAACACCACCTTTTGGCCGGTTACCAAGGACGGCGCGCCGCTTGGCAAGGTAACATCCGCCGTCTACTCGCCGCGATTGCAGGAAAACATCGCGCTGGCGATGATCGCGGCGTCACATGCTGAAATGGGCACGGTGGTTGAGGTCGCGATGCCTCACGGGACGGCTCAGGCGACCATCGTGGAGCGTCCATTCTTTGACCCGAAAAAGAAACTTGCCGCGGTGGAGCCAATCCAGATAGATCAAAGCTTGGCGGAAAGCCTAAGCATCCCATCAGATGATATTGGCGCCGCGCAAACGCTGAACTGAAAACACGAAAATTCTTGTTTAACACGCTCGCAGAAAGCGTTGAGATCGACATGTTTGGAGGAAGGACCAGGCCCATGGACGGGAGCGATATTCTGCTGCGCGATCTGGATAATCATGGCGTGCTGCGGCTCACACTGAACGATCCGGCGCGGCGCAATGCGTTGTCTGAGGCGATGCTCGGCAAACTGGGCGAGGCTTTCGCCGAGGCTGGTGATGACCCGGCGGTGCGCGTCATCGTGCTGGCCGCAAACGGGCCGGCCTACTGCGCGGGCCACGACTTAAAGGAAATGACGGCCGGGCGCGCCGCCCCGGACGGCGGACGAGCATATTTCGCCAAGGTCATGGCGCAATGCTCCAGCGTCATGCAGGCGATCGTTAATTGCCCCAAACCCGTCATCGCCGAGGTCACGGGCGTGGCCACCGCCGCCGGCTGTCAGCTGGTCGCCAGTTGCGATCTCGCCGTCGCGGCCGACACGGCGAAATTCAGCACGCCGGGCGTGCATATCGGTCTGTTCTGCTCCACGCCGATGGTGCCGCTGTCGCGCAACGTCGCCAGCAAGCACGCGATGGAAATGCTGCTGACCGGCGACATGACCTCGGCGCACCGCGCTGCCGAGATCGGGCTGGTGAATTATGCGGTTGCGCCCGAGGTCCTGACCGAGACCGCAATGGAGATGGCCCGCAAGATCGCGTCCAAGTCCACCATGACGCTCGCAACCGGGAAACGGGCTTTCTACGAACAACGCGAAATGAGCCTGTCGCAGGCCTATGACCACGCCTCGAACGTAATGGTCGAAAACATGCTGGCGCGCGACGCCGAAGAGGGCATCGGCGCGTTTATCGAGAAGCGCACGCCGCAGTGGCAAGACTCATAGTGGCAAGACCCACAGTGGTAGGACTCATGACGTCATGTCGGCAAATCCCTACAACATCGATCTGGATCGCAATCCGGCAAATTTTCAGCCGCTGACCCCGCTGACCTTTCTCGAGCGCGCGGCCACCGTGTTTCCCGATCACATCGCGATCATTCATGGCTCGCTGCGGCGCAGCTATGGCGAATTTTACGCCCGTTCCCGGCGGCTGGCATCCGCGCTGGCACAGCAGCACGGCATCGGGCGGGGCGATACAGTCTCCGTCCTGCTGGCGAACACGCCGGCGATGCTGGAGTGTCACTACGGCGTGCCAATGTGTGGCGCTGTCCTGCATTCGATCAATACCCGGCTGGATGCGGGCGTCATCGCGTTTCAGCTTGATCATGCAATGTCGAAGATCGTGATCGTCGACCGGGAATTCATGCCGGTGTTGCAAGAGGCGCTTGCGCTGACGACCGTGAAGCCGGCTTTGATCCGATATGACGATCCGGAGTGTTCCGCACCTGAATGCGCCGTTGACGCCGTCGATTACCAGGCTTTCCTGTCGCTCGGCGACCCCGACTTCGCCTGGCTGATGCCCGAAGACGAGTGGGACGCGATTTCGATCAATTACACTTCCGGTACGACCGGCGACCCGAAAGGCGTCGTATGCCATCACCGGGGCGCGTATCTGCTGGCTCAGGGCAATGCACTGACCACCTCGATGGCGAAACACGCGGTCTACCTGTGGACCTTGCCGATGTTTCACTGCAACGGCTGGTGCTTTCCCTGGACCATGTCCGCCATCATCGGCACGCATGTGTGTCTGCGCCAGGTGCGGGC
>CAYVFK010000303.1:0-2326 GCA_964450925.1 uncultured Hyphomicrobiaceae bacterium
GCGCGGCCAGAGATCGGGCGTGGATATTCACGCGGATTTGCATTTTCGCGATCGACCTTTCATCCGGCAAGCTGCTGAGCGTATTGCTTTGCGTTGCGCCAAAGCCTAAATCCATCAGCGATATGTTCGAAGCGATTTCGGGAGAGCGCAGAATGAGCACGGCGCGGCATATTCTGGTTGTGGATGATGATGAAGATCTTCGAGATTCGCTCGCCGAACAACTTGCTCTGCATGAAGAGTTTGAAACCGAGATCGCCGGTGATGCACGCGAGGCCATCGCCAAACTAAAAAATCAGCGTGTTGATCTCGTGCTGTTGGATATCGGCCTGCCGGACATGGATGGGCGCGAAGCGTGCAAGCTGATGCGCAAGAACGGCTTTAAGGGGCCGATCATCATGCTGACCGCGCAGGATACGGACTCCGACATGATCCTGGGGCTGGAGTCCGGGGCGAATGATTACGTCACGAAGCCATTTCGAATCGCCGTGTTGCTCGCGCGCATTCGTGCCCAACTGCGCCAGCATGAGCAGAGTGAGGACGCCGTTTTCACCATCGGGCCTTACACCTTCAAGCCGGCGAGCAAGGTGCTGCTTGACCAGGACGGCCGCAAGATCCGGCTCACGGAAAAAGAGACATCAATCCTGAAATATCTCTACCGGTCCGGTGAAAGCGTCATCACCCGCGATGTCCTGCTTCATGAGGTCTGGGGCTATAATGCGGGCGTGACGACCCACACGCTGGAGACGCACATCTACAGGCTGCGCCAGAAGATCGAGCAGGACCCCTCGAACGCAGAACTGCTCGTGACCGAGTCTGGCGGCTACAAACTTGTCCCCTGACAGGCCGACCAGCGGCTTGCCTCGATAACGCGACTCACATCATCCTGTGGATAGATGGGGGTCTAAAATGAAACACGAGGCACTAGATTTTCTGGTGACGGTCCAGCTGTTTAACGGGCTGTCCGTTGATCAGTTGGAGAACATCGCGGATTGTTCAGATGTTGTTTGGTTTGATAGCGGTGAGGCGGTGACGCAGGCTGAAGAGCCTGGCGCGTCCGCGTTCCTTGTTGTCGAAGGCTCGGTAACGGTCTCGGATGCGGCTGCGCCAGCCGGCTTCGACCAACCGATGGGGCCGGGAACGCTCATTGGCGAACTGGCAATGCTGACAGAGGTCTGCTACGCGGCCACAGTGATCGCGGCCGAGCCGGTTCGCGCTCTCGCCATCACGCGCGAGGCGCTGCATCAGGTGATGGAGGCCGATCCGTCAATTGCCGAGCACTGTTCCGCGAAGCTGGTCCGTAGGCTGTCCAGTCTGGCTGATGACCTGCGCGCTGTCGATGACCGCTTCGAGAGCCTCCAGATGTCGTTGGAGCGCTCCGCAGAAGCGGCGTAACTAGCCCAGATCAATATCGAGGATGACGGGGACGTGGTCAGATGGCTTCTCCCAGCCACGCGCGTTCTTGATCACCTCTGCGCCCTTGACGCGCGGCGCCAGTTCCTGCGTCGTCCAGATGTGATCGAGCCGACGCCCGCGGTCCGAGGCGCGCCAGTTCCGTGCACGGTAGCTCCACCAGGTGTAGAGCCGTTCGTCCGGCGGGATGATCTGGCGCACGGCGTCCACCCAGGGCCGGGTTGCCTGCACCGCGCTCAGATGGTCGACCTCGACCGGCGTGTGGCTCACGACCTTGAGCATCTGCTTGTGCGACCAGACATCGGTTTCCAGCGGGGCGACGTTAAGATCGCCGGTGAGGATCATCGGCCCGCTGCCGGCAACTGTCGGCTTTTGGAGCCATCGGCGCATTGCCCGTAGATAACCGAGCTTCTGGCGGAATTTTGGATTGGCGTCTGGATCGGGGATGTCGCCGCCAGCCGGCACATAGAAGTTCTGGATCACTGGCTGCAAGCGCGGCGTCTCCACCCGCACGCCGACATGCCGGGTGTGGCCACTGGCATCGAGATCCTCAGCGAACACCCTGGCAAGCGGAAGGTGCGAGAGCACCGCGACGCCGTTGTAGCTTTTTTGTCCATGCAGTTGCGCATGAGTCAGTCCAAGCTCAGCCAGTTCCGCGCGCGGGAAGTGCTCATCCGGGCACTTGGTTTCCTGCAAGCAGAGCACGTCGGGGCGATACTGCGCAACGAACCGCTGCACCAGCGGCAGGCGCAGCCTTATTGAGTTGATGTTCCATGTCGCGATCCGCAGCTTCATGGGGCGCGAGTTAAAGGCTCAGACGGGGGCGCGTCCAGAGCCGCGGGTGCGTACGCACAAAAAAAGGGCGCCCAACCCCGGCGATGGTTGGGCGCCAATGTGCGTTACTACGCGGTGCGCC
>CAYVFK010000304.1:0-2308 GCA_964450925.1 uncultured Hyphomicrobiaceae bacterium
TCGATCAGCGCCCAACAAAAACTCTGCTGCGTTACTGGGTTGGTGCGGATTTCCGAGCGGTGCACCTCGCCGCAAATGAAGGCCCGCGACGGCGCATTGAAGCCGGGCTGATCTGGATCGTGGAACACCGGCTGATCCGACTCGCCTGAGGGCATGAACAGGCCGCTGGCAAAGAATGACTTCGATGCGAAGCGCACCTCCTGGTTCTCCTGCGCGGTCTCGAAGCTTTGGGCGTCACGGAAGACGGCGATGTCGTGCGCGAAGGCCGTAACTTGCGCCTCAGCTTTGAAGGGCGCGACACGATTGGCCAGGCAGGCGAAATCGACCACGTCGAACAGCGCCACGGTGGTGCAGTCATGCAGCTCTTCGCCCGGCTCCACCTCGGCAAAGATCGCGCCCTCAAACGCGTTATCTTCTGGGCGGCGCTTGATCGCCACTGCGCGGATCGGCACGCGGCCCGCGCCGGCGAAAAACGGCGTCACGCCGACGATAGCGAGCGTATCCTCGGGCGGACCATCGCCTTCGTCGGCTTCATCGTCGCGCTGCTTCTGCATGTGTATCCAGAGTTCGGAGCCAACGTCGGTATGCCAGCGGTAATAGTACCCGGGCCGACATTCCAACGACTCCGCGCGATCCTCCGGGAGCTTGCCAATCAAGCTGGCGAGTTCTTCCGCCGACTGCGCCTGAAACCCAATGATGCTAAAATGGTCTGTCATGTCCCCACTAGATGCCATATGCCCACGAGATGCTTTGTGCCGGCGTGCGAAAGGTGCCGCTCTGATCGACCGCACGCCGCTGACGGTAGAGCTTCGCGTCGTACCTTGTTATCAAAAATGGCACAGTCTGCGCTTGCTGCGCCACACAGGCGCGACGAGATCGGGCGCGTAAGGGCCATTTTTCCACGATTACCCTCTGGGCCGGGGAAGATTTAGCCAGCTTCCGCCTGAAGCGCTGCAACGATCGCCTCGCCCATCTCGACCGTTCCGACCCGACACATTCCTTCTTGCATGATGTCGCTGGTGCGCAAGCCCTGATCAAGCACCGACGTCATCGCCCTCTCCAGCATGTCAGCCTCCTCGCCCAGATCAAACGAGTAGCGCAGCGCCATAGCGAAGCTGGCCAACATCGCGATCGGGTTGGCGATGCCTTGACCCGCGATATCCGGCGCGCTGCCATGCACAGGCTCGTACATCGCGCGCTTGCGCCCCGAGTCCTGCGGCTCGCCCAGCGATGCCGATGGCAGCATACCAAGAGAGCCGGTCAGCATTGCCGCCTGGTCAGACAGCATATCACCAAATAGGTTATCTGTCACAATGACATCAAATTGTTTCGGCCAGCGAACGAGTTGCATCGCGCAGTTATCAGCAAGGATGTGGGTCAGTTTCACGTCGGAATAACTTTCGCGGTGCACCCGGCTGACCACATCGTTCCAGAGAACGCCGGTGCGCATCACGTTGCGTTTGTCGGCCGAGGCCACCTTATTGCGCCGCTTGCGCGCCAGCTCAAAGGCAACCTGCGCGATCCGCTCGATCTCGCCGGAGGTGTAAAGCTGGGTGTCCACCCCACGCTGCTGGCCGTCCTCCAGCGTCACGATCTCCTTCGGTTCGCCGAAATAGACGCCACCAGTCAACTCACGCACGATCATGATGTCGAGCCCCTCCACCACCTCGCGCTTGAGGCTGGAGCCATCCGCGAGCGCCGGGTAGCAGATTGCCGGGCGCAGGTTTGCGAACAGCCCCATGTCCTTACGAAGGCGCAACAGGCCGGCCTCTGGGCGCTTGTCGTAAGGCACGCCGTCCCATTTCGGACCGCCAACCGCGCCGAGCATCACCGCGTCGGCGGCCATCGCCCGGTCCATCGCCGCGTTCGAGATCGCCTCGCCATGCGCGTCATAGGCGCAGCCGCCGACCAGATCCTCCTCGATGTTGAAGCTGGCCGCGCTTTGGCTGGTGAACCACCGTGCCACCCGCTTGACCTCGGCCATCACTTCCGGGCCGATACCGTCGCCGGGCAGGAGCAACAGGTTGAATGTCGTCATGGGGCGTATCCTCTTTTGTCGTTGTGTGCGGTTGAGCCGATGCGACCGCCGGGTGACGGCCGCGCGTTTGCTCATCTGCTAGCCGCCTGTGGATGGGCTGGCAAGAGGAGGTCGCCAAAACCGGGTGAGGCGATGCTGCGATCCGCCCCCCAAATATATGCGTTACGCACTCTGAGCGAGCAGCGCCGCGTTGCCACCGGCTGCGGTGGTGTCGACGCACAGGTGGCGCTCGACGAAGTAGCGCTCTGGGCGGATCAGATCGGCAATCAG
>CAYVFK010000305.1:0-2307 GCA_964450925.1 uncultured Hyphomicrobiaceae bacterium
CGCGCCTTGGCCCGCTCGAATGGGTGTTCAACACGCCGCGCCACCACAGCGTGCACCACGCCTCCAACGGCTCGTGCCTCGACAAGAATTTTGGCGGCATCCTGATCATCTACGATCGCCTGTTCGGCAGCTTCGCCATGCCGCCGGAGAATGAGCCGCTGCGCTACGGGCTGACCGAGCCGCTCACCTCGCAAAACCCGCTTTATATCGTCTTCCGTGAATGGCTGAACATTGCGCGCGATTTGCGCCGTGCGCGCAGCCCGCGCGATGTCTGGCGCACGCTCTTTGGCACCCCGTAACTTCCCGAAGCAAAGACTAAAAAAGGTTGAGACAATGAAACGTAATATCTTCGTCGTCGCCTGTATGGCCGCAGTAATTTCCGCGTTCGCCAGCCTGCCAGATCGTGTCGCCGCACAAGGCCTGCAGATGGACCGCAGCACGATGATGTCAATCTGTGGCGCGGACTACTTCTACCACTGCAAGTTTGTCAGGCCGGGCGGCGGCCGGATCGTTGCCTGCCTTGGCGAAGTGATCGACCAGATCGACCCCGCCTGCGCCCAACTCGTGGCGGCGGGATCGACCTGCGTGGCAGACATGCAGCATTTTTGCGCTCATGCCAGCCGCGGCGACGAGGCGCGGGCCTGCATGATGGACAACCGCGAACAGTTCAGCGCGCCTTGCCAGGAGACGATGGCGGCGATGCAAGCTGACCAGTGATGCCGACGACGACCCACCCACCATCAGGAGAGTGACATGAAACTGCCAATCAGACTGCTGTTCGCCGCCGCCCTGCTTGGGCTGTTGCCAATGAGCGCCAATGCCCAGCCCCACGCGGGCTATTACGTCGAGCAAGCGATCGCGGCCTGTGAGTATGATCTCGACCGCTTTTGCCCCCATGTCGTGGCCGGCGGCGGACGCATCATCCAGTGCCTGCGCCGCAACGAACACCGGCTCAACGGGCTGTGCTATCAGGCGGTGCAGGTGGTCCGCGCGATCCATGTCTGCCGGGTGGATGCCTACCGCCTGTGTTCGCATGTTGCGCCGGGTGAGGGGCGTATCGCGCGGTGTCTCGAGCGCAACCGGCCAAAGTTGAACCCGAGCTGTGCTGCCCAATTCGCCAAGGCGACCGGCGCGTATTGAGCGCGGCCTGTCTGGCGGTAATTTGCCAGGTCTGGCCGGAACGCAAACGCACTCTTGGCCAGACTCGGTGTATTAGAGCGCGATCCGAAAAAGCCCGTCCCGGAGTTGATCCGGGATGGGAACCGGTTTTCAGAGAGAATCGCGCGCCAAATCGATCACCTAGAGCCGTGTCCTGGTTCAACCTGAACGAATGAGGCTCTGGTGCAGTGACACAGATGCCTGATCCAGGTTTGCGGCACGCTCGCATTCAAGTGTCTCTATCACTGTCCTCGCCGCGCGAATGTCACGGTTCAGCCCTTCGTGCGGCCACGATTGCGAATCGGACTACGCGCTACGAGCCAGGGCGCGGCGCGAAAAAGCAACGCCGCGTGCCGTCGGGTCGGTGGCAACGCCAATATTGATTGTCCTCGCTGGTCAGCACCTGATCGTGCGGCACGCTCTCGCCGAGATGGCGGATTTCGTAGCCGGTCTCGCCAACCGCAATGTTTTTGGCCGCGATCGGAAAGCAATCGTGCATCCCGCAGCACCACTCACCCGTGACCGGATTACGGTAATCCCCGTGTGCGATCCAGTGATCGTGTGCAACGACTTCGGTCGACGTGCCGATCAGGCACGCGCCCGCGATAAGCCCAGCGAGGCGTTTGAACATACGCTTACCCTTCAACCCGATTGTCTTGACGCCGCGTTCAGGCTGGCCCGGAGGGAGTCGGCGCAGGCGGCGGCGCGCCGTGGACTTGTTTGGCCTTTGAGACATCATGGGCCCGGACGGGCTGCAAGGCTCGGCCAACCTGTCGCAAAATTGTAACAAGGAACTGTTGCGCCGCAAAGCGAAGCCACCAAGACGAGCGTGCGCAGCCTGTGGGCGAGGTGTGCGAGTAGTTCATGGACCGTTGACCAGCAGGCCTAAGGTGCGGCTTAATTATGGCCATCTGTCGCGATTCGCGGCGGAAATGGTGCCGGCCGGCCAGGAACGCGGCAACCTGACAAACGCAGCCGGCCGACAGTGCGCTTCGAAGGTTGCAGCTTCGGGCGCACTTCTACTTTTAAGCGTATGATTGTGGCGGAATGTGTTCGCCAAGACTTCTGCTCAATGTGCGAGCGGATCAGTCCACCCCCTCGATCCGATCCCGATACAGACGCACCAAATGATAGCCTTCGCTCATTTGA
>CAYVFK010000306.1:0-2306 GCA_964450925.1 uncultured Hyphomicrobiaceae bacterium
AACTCACGACCCCAACCTTGGCAAGGTTGTGCTCTACCCCTGAGCTACGCCCGCTTCCTAGAGGGTAGTGTCGCCTCCCGCGACCCCGTGTTTATGGCTTATACGCTCACCGAATGCAAGAGGATCGGCGCATCATTCAGCCTGCTGTGCTAGTGCATCGCATATTGGAAATGCCCGCCGGAACGGACTTCGAAGAAACGGCGGCCGCCGTGTTTCCGAGACTTCAACGCTGGGCTTGCTCCGCGATTTCTTGTCTCTCCACAACACCATCACCGTTCGCATCGGCCCGGCCGAAGGCTCGGCCATACATGCCAAACGTCCGCACGGTTGCTGCCTGCCCCAGGCCGTGATCCGCATTGAGATTGATGAAGGTCGTGAACTCAGCCAAATCGAGTTGCTCGTCCTGGTTGACGTCGGCCTCAAGGAAATTAGCCTGCGCCTGCTCGCGTTCTGGATCGGCATTGGCCTTGGCGGCGGGCGCAACTGACAGTAGGGCAGTTGATATAAGCAGCACAGGGAGCTTGACTTTCGTGGTCATGGTTTTTCAGTCCGAGTGAAGGCGGTCGATTTTATCAGAAGGGAGTGGCGGTTAACGGCTCAGTGCAACGCAATGCTTCTCAACAATAATTGTGGCCGGAGTGCGAGGGCCGTGGAAGTTGGTGCATGTGCTGACGGCTGGCGTTGACGCGCACTGAGGGGAGCGGCATCGGCGTCGCACCGCGTTCACAACCCGGATGTCGCGGCATGTCAGCGAGAACCTGTGAGGGCGCAAGACCGGCGAGGAGGCCAGCAATGACGATGGGGCGACGATCTGGATCACCCGGAGAGCAGCGGGTCTGGGCACCGTTCTCCGGTGTTAACGACCCGCGACATCGATCTCCTGAGCCTCATTCCAGTGCCCGGCAGGATCGGACACGGTCTCCGCGGCCACGCGCACGGCGCTTGGCGTTCCATCGCGATCGAGGCACAAGTCCTGATTGTTGTCCCAGTCATTGAGATCACCCATGGCAAAGGGTCTGATCCACTCGGCGGTGCCATCGGCCCCGACAATTTGCACCTCGTAGAATCTCAGGCGTGGCAGGCGCAATTCCCGATTGTTATTCGTGACGCCGCCGCTCCAGATGAGTCGAATTGCCTGTCTCGTTGCTGGGGACGCGCACGCCTCGCCCATTCTCTGGCGTGTGGCCTCAAGTTCGAGTTCATCGTCCTGGATGATCTCGGCGATCAAAATGCTTGGTCCGGCATCGAACGGCGTGACGGATGCTTTCAGGCCATTGAGTTGCAATGAGCCACCATCTGGCGCTTCTGCGAGGAGATCGCCGACGATAGTTGCACTCACCGGAACGACATCTTCACTGTCACCGAAATCACCACCCAGAAGGATGGTGCGATCTTCATTCTCCTCATCAGCTGGCCCTGTGGTCGCGCAAATCGGTGTCACCTCGCGCCCATCTGAGAGCTGTACGCGTATATCGTTCGCCGCGAGCGTTGACTGATCGATCTCGACCGAAAACACCAGAGGCATACCGTCAACGGTTTGATTGGCAGGCAGATTGCAGCTTTGCATGGCCCGCACGGGTGGCGCATCGTCTACGCCGTGAAATGCCGAGATGATCTTTGGTTTCTCTTGCGCATGCGCGAGTGGGGTAGCAATACTGGCCGCGGCGAGGACTGCAGCAATCGTCATCGCCGATCGAGAATTGCTCAACATGTGCGCATCCTTTAACTCCGCCAACTTTCACAGATGGCAGTCCTGGAAACGCATACTGGCCCTGAAGCAGATGGCGGCGGTCATCGCGTCTGAGCGTTCCCGGGCACAGTACCGAGATCCGGCTGCGGCTCGACGAAATTTACGATCTCGCGCCGCGTGAGTACACCGATGACACGCCCGTTCTCAACGATTACGACGTGGGTGTGCCCCTCGCGTACCATGCGCTTGAGCACTTCGCTGGCCGGCTCGCCAGGCTGGGCCATCGGCTGCACGGTCAGCGGCTGCATCACCTGGCGGACCGGAATATCGTTCCACTGCATCTTCGGCACATGGGCATAATCGCCGAGAGTGAGCGTTCCGACGGTGCGCTCGCCGTCCGCGACCAGCAGGATGCGCGGGCGCAGGCGGTAGAGATAATCCTGAGCCGCATTCTCCAGCGAAGCATCCGCCGGCACAGACGGCTGATCGCGGTCAACGATCATGCCGATATGGGCGTGTCCCGGGCCGGGCAGGTTGCCTGCCTGCTCGCGCGCCATGCCCGCCGCGCGGTAGATGAAAAAGCCGATCAGGATTTGCCACATGCCGGCAACGACGA
>CAYVFK010000307.1:0-2276 GCA_964450925.1 uncultured Hyphomicrobiaceae bacterium
GGGAGATGCTGAAACGCTCGAAGGCGAGTCGCCGGCGGAAATCCAGCCGCTGCAAAAAGAATTGAACTCACTGATCCGCGCGAACCAGCAGATCATTGAACGCGCGCGCACGCATGTCGGCAACCTCGCGCATGCGCTGAAAACGCCGCTGAGCGTCATCACCAACGAGGCGCGAGAACGCGACGACCCTTTTGCGCACAAGGTCAGCGAACAAGCCGAGATCATGCGCCAGCAGGTCACCCATCACCTGGATCGGGCACGGGTCGCCGCGCGCGCAGGTGTGGTGGGACACGCCACCGATCTCAAGCCAGTCATCGACACCATGCGCGGCGCGCTCGCCAAGATTTACAGCGATCACCAGCTTGATCTGACAGCCGATTGCCCAAGCAATCTCCACTTTGAAGGCGAAAAACAGGATCTGCAGGAGATGATTGGCAATCTGATGGATAATGCCTGCAAATGGGCGCGACGGCGGGTCGCGATATCCGCAGCACCGCTCGACGGCGATCGGCGCTTTTTGTGCATTTGCGTGGACGACGATGGCCCTGGACTGTCCCCGGACGCGCGCCAGAAAGCGATCAAGCGCGGCCGCCGACTCGACGAAAACAAGCCGGGCTCAGGTCTTGGCCTGTCGATCGTGGCTGATCTCGCAAACCTCTACGCAGGCGATTTCAAGCTGGAAGAGTCCCCGATTGGCGGGTTGCGCGCAGTGCTGATCCTCCCGGCTGTTCAAAGCGCGTGAACCGCCGCAAAAATGACAGAATACCGCAATTACTTCTCGCAGTAATCGTGAACAAATCGTGACCAGCGTTTTCGCCGGTGCACGTGGAATGTGATTTTGGGGGCAGCTTTGCGGAAAGGTATCATCGTCGCAACCGTGGTCTTGCTGAGCGTCGGCGTGGCCGGCTGCGCGAGCCAGCAAGAATCCGGGGCAGTAATCGGCGCGGTCACTGGCGCAATCGTGGGCAATCAATTCGGCTCTGGCACCGGGCGAGCGCTCGCAACCGCCGCCGGCGCGGTCGTGGGCGGCATCGTGGGCAGCGAGATCGGCCGCAAGCTGGACGAAGAAGACAGGCGTCACGCCGCGGCTGCGGAATATTACGCACTGGAAGAGGAGGACGTCGGCAACAAACGCGGCTGGCGCAATCCTGAATCCGGCCATCACGGCGAGGTCGTCGTCAAACGCGAGTATCGCCGGGACGGTCGCCCATGCCGCGATTACGAGCACACCATCTACATTGATGGCGAGCCGGATGTGCTTTCGGGCACATCATGCCGGGACGACGACGGACGCTGGCGCTCAATCGGCTAGCGCTGCTATTTCACCGGACCTGATTCAGACCTGATGTCGCGCTCGGGGCATGACCGCCTCGCGCGCGCGTCGTTTCGCCGCCAGAGCATTAAATTTGAACCGGATTCGCTTGCACTCAAAGCTCTCGATTTCCTATCTTAACGGCGAGTGACGCAGAAATGGGCAATGCGCGATGGTCCTATGGGCAATACTGGCCGTTTTCACAGCGATCGTTATTACGGTGATCTGTTTGCCGCTGGTTCGGCCCAAGGGCCAGCACACCCACTCAGCAGGCTCGGACGCCGAAATTTACAAAGCCCAGCTGGCCGAGATCGAAGACGAGCGCGCCCGCGGCATCATCACTGAGAACGAAGCCGAGGCGGCGCGGATCGAGGTCAGCCGCAGGCTGCTGCGCAGCGCAGAAAAAGCCCCCACCGGCGGGGCACCCAGATCGACCACGCGGGAGAACGACGGCGCACTGATTCTGGTTTCCGTAATGGTGCCGTTGCTCGCGCTGGGCGGCTACTTGATGTACGGCGCACCGGCCTCGCCCCAACAACCGCACGCATCGAAGCTTCCTCAGTCGCCCGAGGCGCAGCGCGTGGCCGAGTTGGTCAGCCGCGTCGAGAAGCGCCTGCAGGAAAACCCGACTGACGGCGCAGGCTGGGACGTCATTGCGCCGGTCTATTTGCGCAAACAACAGTACCACGACGCAGTCTTTGCATTTCAGCAGGCGCTACGCTTGAACGGAGAAAGTCCAGCCCGGCTCGAAGGGCTCGGCGAGTCAATGGTGCTTCGCGACAATGGCGAGGTCAACCAGACAGCGCGCATGGCCTTCAGCCGCGCGCTCCAGCGTAATCCGGAGAGCTTGAAAGCACAGTTCTGGCTGGCGGTGAGCGACGAGCAAAATGGCAACCTGGAAGAGGCCGCCGCTGGCTACAAGAAGATCATGGAAGCCACCCCTGACGGCGCGCCATGGCGCGCG
>CAYVFK010000308.1:0-2269 GCA_964450925.1 uncultured Hyphomicrobiaceae bacterium
GCGCCGCTTCGCGCGTGTGGTCGAAGCCGATCAGCAGGAACGAGGTGATCGAGGTGAGTTCCCAGAAGACGAACAGCGTGATCACATTGTCCGCTAGAACCAGGCCCAGCATCGAAGCCATAAAGGCGAGGATGAAGCCAAAGAAGCGACCGAGGTGTGGGTGACCCTTGAGATAGCCTGCGGCATAAAGAACAACGAGCGCGCCGATACCCGAGATCAGCAGCGCGAACAGCACGCTCAGGCCGTCGACATAAAACGACAGATTGATGCCATAACGCGGCAGCCAGGGCAGCGAGAACGTGAAGACATCGCCGGACGCCACGCCCGGAACGAAACCGAGAAAATAGACGAACAGCCCCGCAGGCAGGAGCGCCAGGAGCCAGCCCGCGCCGTGTCGCAAGCCCATCGTCAGCAAGGGCGCGACCAGGGCCGCGGCAAAGCCCGAGACCACCGCAAGGCTCATCACGATGCTCGCGCTCATATCCGGTCTGCTCCCTCGCTCGCCCAACTTGATGGTTTGCCGCGCTTCAACGGCCTATTGCCGATGCGTCAGCGACCGCTATGTTCATTATTGAGGCCGCGCGTTAAACCGGCATCTTGCAGGCGGGCGCAAGTACCTAGTCGCTTGCAACGCCAGAGCATATGGAAGCAAAGCTATGACCGAAAACGCCACGAAGATCAACAAGACCAGCGCTGAGTGGAAGCGTGAACTGACATCCGATCAGTATCACATCACGCGCGAAGCCGGCACAGAAAGACCGTTTTCACATCCGCTTAATGATGAAAAACGCGCCGGCGTTTACAAATGTGTTTGCTGCGGGCAGACGCTGTTCTCCGCCGATGCCAAATTCGACTCTGGCACCGGCTGGCCCAGCTTCTTCCAGCCGATTGAAAAGGACTCGGTTACCGAGAAGGAGGACCGCTCGTTGTTCATGCGCCGGACCGAGGTGCTTTGCAGCAATTGCGACGCGCATCTGGGCCATGTCTTCCCCGACGGGCCAAGGCCAACTGGCCTGCGCTACTGCATGAACGGCACGGCGCTTGACTTCCAGCCCGAAGCCTCGGGCGAGCAATCCTGACCATCGGCGCACCCGAAACGAAAGGACATCCGCATGGCCGAGGCCAAACCGGAGCATGATGCTCCCGCGCCCCCCGTCGCCACGCCGCGCCGCGACGAGCGTGAATTTCACGGCGAGCGGCTGATCGACGATTACGCCTGGCTGCGCGCGGACAACTGGCGCGAGGTCATGCGCGATCCCTCCCGGCTCGACGGAGAGATCCGCGCTTATCTGGAGGCCGAGAACGCCTACACGAACGCGCAGATGGCCAACACCGAGAGCTTGCAGGAGACGCTGTTTGCCGAGATGCGCGGGCGCATCAAGGAAGACGACGATACGGTCCCTGCGCCGGACGGGCCGTGGGAATACTTCGTGCGCTTCGTGGAGGGCGGCGAGCATCCGGTGTTCTGCCGAAAGCCCCGCGGCGGCGGTGAAGCCCAAAGCCTGATCGACGGCAACAAGCTCGCCGAGGGCAAACCCTATTTCCAGCTTGGCGGCGTGGACCACAGCCCGGACCATCGCCTCGTCGCTTACGGCTATGATGACAAGGGATCGGAATACTACACCGTACGGTTGCGCGAAGCCGATACTGGCACAGAGTTGGCGGACGAGATTGGCGACACCAGCGGCGGCGTTGAATGGGCCGATGCGCAGAGCTTTTATTACGTGCGGCTCGACGAGAACCACCGCCCCTTGCGCGTCTTCCGCCATGTGCTGGGCACGCCGGCCGAACAAGACCCGCTCGTTTATGAGGAGGCTGACGAGGGCTTTTACGTCGGCGTTGGGTCCACGCAGTCGCGCCGGTTTGTCATCATCCAGACGGGCGATCACCAGACCAGCGAGATCCGCCTGATCGACACCGAAAAGCCGGATGCCGCGCCCCTGCTCGTCGCCGCGCGCGAGCCGCGCCATGAATACAGCATCGAGCACTGGGGCGACCAGCTCCTGGTCCTGACCAACGAGGGCGGCGCGGAAGACTTCAAGATCATGACCGCGCCCGTCGACGCGCCGGGCCGCGACAACTGGCGCGAGCTGATCCCGCATAAAGAAGGCCGACTGATCCTCGGCATGACGGCGTTCAAGGATTTCTTCGTCCGGCTGGAACGCGAGGACGGGCTGCCGCGCATCATCATCCGCGCGCGCAATGGCAGCGAGCACGCGATTGCCTTCGACGAGGACGCCTACGCGCTCGGCATGTCGGGCGGCTTCGA
>CAYVFK010000309.1:0-2262 GCA_964450925.1 uncultured Hyphomicrobiaceae bacterium
CGCTGTTTTTCGTCTATAGCGTGATCACCACGTTCACTGGAGACGACGTGGCCTCAGAAGACATCGATGACCGCACGCCGGATTGAGCCGCCCGCTCAACCGTGCCCTGATCCGCCCGCCATCAGGCCTTGCGCTTGTTCGCGGATGTGCTGCGGGATGGGCGCCGAGCCGCGCGCGCGCCGGTCGAAATGTACGCCGAACTGAGCTACATCCGCGATGCTCGCGCCGCTCAAGCCCTCTGTGACCCGATGAGCGAACCACAGCGAACTGCGCCCGATCCGCACCACGGCGCTCTCGGTGTTCAGCACCGCGCCCGCTTCGCGCGGCAGGTCATGCAGCGTGATACGATAGGCGAAGGTGGCGAAGCCGATTTTTTCCGCGCGCATATATGACGACGTCATGCCGATCCGGTTCTGAAACTGCACGTTCGCATCGGACGCGTGCAGGATCAGCGCGCTCAGATCAAGCCGTCCGCCCTCGTCGATATCACCCGGCCGAACCGGAGCCTGCGCGGTCCTCGACCAGCCGGAAAGCGCTGAGAAGTCGATTTCAGGACCGGCTTCCTCCTCGGCCCAGTCGATCGGCGCGTTCGGGCGCGGGCGCGTCACATCGCCCACGAAGGCGATCTCGTGGGTGGCCGCCAGACTGTTCGATTCGGAGTTGTAGAGCTTGTGGCCGATGCGCAGATGCGCCGGGTCATGCGCTATCACCCCAGATTCGATGTGGTAGGCATCCCCTGCGGCCAGTTCTTGCTTGAACGCCGTGCGGCAGGCCGCTGGCCGGAGCGCCGCGACATCGCCCGTGCTGTAGCCGAGCAGCCGAAACAGATGCGACTGCGCCGCCGAATACGCCGCGAAATAGAAGCCGGTGGTGAAGTGATCGACCGCGTCACATTCCCATGGATGCACGATGCTGCGCAGCGTTTCGGGCATGTCTTCTTCTCCAACGGTTCCGGTGCCTGACAGCGCCATCCCGTCTTGGAATACCACAAGTCGCGCAGCGATGCGCAGCAGCAAACAAGCGTGAGTTGGCGCGCCGCCGGCCCACCTTAGTTCGTCGGGGACTTCGACGGATCGTCGCCCAGCACACGCCACCGCTGCGGCAGCGCATCAAGCACCGCGCGGCGCTCGCCATCGCTCATGCCGGCCCAGCCACCGATTTCCGCGCCCGTGCGCGCGCAGCCGACGCAATAGCCGGAGATCACGTCAAGCTGACAGATGCCGACGCACGGGCTTGTGGCCCGTGCGGCTTCAAGATCAGTCTGTCTCATACCAAATACGCCGCCAATGCTCTCGCGTGACGCGGCCCGCCAGTTTCAGGCGGACCGCTTCGTCTAGGCGCCTTCGCCCAGCGCCCGGATATGCTCGGGCAGCCGCTCGTTGGAGCCATACATGAAGTGATTCTCCATGCGCTCGGAATAGCGGCTCGCCTCTGGCGTCCGGCCCACGGCTTCCGCGACCTCGCGGATATGCATGGGTGCAGCGCCGCAACATACGCCGAGATAGCGCACGCCCACATCGAACGCCTGCTTCGCGAACGCGCCTATTTCATAACGGTTGCAGTATAGCGGATCCAGCGCCGTCGGGAAGGGGCGGCCATGCGGCGCAGGGCATGTGCAATGCGCATCCGTCAGGCTGAAAAAGGTCGGCTCGGCCTCGTTCGTGCGGTACGGGATCGGCAGTGCGCCGACATGGCAGGCCACCGCCGCGCGGATTTCACGCAGCCAGGGCAGCATGGTCTCCGGCCCACGAAAACAATTCATGCCGACGACATCCGCGCCGCGCTGCTCCAACTCCTGCGCGGTCTCGACGACGCCCCAGCCGTCGGACATGGCGTTACCGGCCATTGGAGCCAGCGTGATGACGGTGGGCAACCCGGTTGCCTTGGCCACCTCCAGCGCGGCGAACGCCTCCCCGGCATAATAGAAGGTCTCGCCGATGATGATGTCCGCGCCTTCATCCACGGCCCAGCCGACCATCTCCTCGAACATCGCGCGGACTTCCGTCTGCGCCTTGGCGTCGTCCGGCGACCAGATGTTGGTGTTGGAGATGTTGCCCGCCATCAGGTTGCCGGGCTTGTCGTCGGCGACTTTGCGGGCGATGCGCAGCGCCGCGCGGTTCAGCGGCTCCAGCAGGTCCTCCTTGCCGATCACGCGCATCTTCTCGCGGTGGCCGTTATAGGTGAACGCCTCCACGATATCCGAGCCGGCGTGTTGAAAGTCGCGGTGCAGCGTCTCCAGCGCATCGGGGCGTTCCAGCGCGA
>CAYVFK010000310.1:0-2250 GCA_964450925.1 uncultured Hyphomicrobiaceae bacterium
CGCGCGGGTTGGTGAGGCCGGGCAGATGGTAAACGCCGCTGCCGCCGATGATGCCAAGAACCGATTTCGTCATGAGCCGCCCGCTGATGATCGTTTCATTTTCATGAATGGCTATAGCAGCAGTGTGCGGCGCGGCACAATCGGCCGTTCGGCGAGGGGGACGCGTTCAAAGCCGCAAGCGCGCTATTGCAGGTGCTCGCCGCCATCGAGCGCGATCATCTGGCCGGTCATCGCCTCGGCGCGCAGGATGAACATCACCGCCTCGGCGATATCCTCCGGGTTGGCGCCGCGCTCCATCAGCGTGCTCTGCCATTCGCGGGCAAATTCCTCGTCGCTCTGATAGATGTTGCGCAACACCGGGCCGGGCGCGATCGCGTTGACGCGGATGCGCGGGGCAAGCGCCTGGGCCATTGTACGCGTCGCGGTCCAGAGCGCTGACTTGCTGAGGGTGTAGGAAAAGAAATCAGGCGTGGGCCGGAGCACGCGCTGATCGATCAGGTTGATGATGTTGCCCACTCGCCCGGCGGGCAGTGCCTTGTCGAAAGCCTGCGCCAGCATTACCGGGGCGCGCAGGTTGATGTCCTGATGCGCCTGCCAGCTTTCGCCGGTCACATCGCGAACGCTGTCCCGCTCGAAAATCGATGCATTGTTGAGGAGGCAGTCAGGCGGACCGAGCGCCTCGACGCATGCGGTCACCAGTTGCAGTGTCTGGTCGTAGTCGCTGAGATCGGCTTGCAGCGGCGCAACACGGACGCCGAGCGCGCGCAATTGCTCAGCAAAGCGCACTGCCTCTTTGCTGGAGCGATTATAGTGCAAACCAATGGCCCAGCCCTCCTCGGCAAGCCGGAGCGCGATAGCCTTGCCGATTCGCTTGGCCGCGCCGGTAACGAGCGCAATGGGAGTGCGGTTGTCGGTCATCGCGTATTGCGCTTTAACACCTGCGTTAACGAACTACAGCGAACCCGGTCTGCGCGCCCGGGCTGAGCAGAAAGCCGATGTAAGCGGCATAGGCTGCCAGGAACGCAATGCCCGCAATACGCCCGATCGGCATCTTCCAGACCACAAACGGGACAAGCACGAGCGTCGCGGCCAGCATGACCCAGATGTCAAGCCGCAGGATTTCGGCAGGAATACTGATCGGCGTGACCATCGCGGTGATGCCGACAATAGCGAGCATATTGAACAGATTGCTGCCGAGCACATTGCCAAGCGCGAGCGCGCCGTGCTGACGGAAAGCGGCGATGACCGTTGTAGCGAGTTCGGGCAGCGAGGTGCCGATCGCGACGATTGTCAGCCCGATCACGGTATCGGAGACGCCCCATGCGCTGGCCACGGCCGCCGCCGCATCGACCGTCAGATGCGCCGCAACGGGCAGGCCGATCAGCCCGAGAACCAACGCACCGACAGATACCCATATCGGGCCGGGCAGCGGGCTGACATCATCATCAATGGGCACGATGCTGCCGTCCGGGCGACTGCGCATGGCCCGGCGGGCCGACAGCCACAAAAACGCGATCAGCAAGCTGAACAGCAGCGCCCCGTCCCAGAAGGTCATCGGTGTCAGAAAGCATAGCCCGGTGAACAGAACGCTCGTGCCCAGCACGATATAGGTGTTGCGGTCGAGCGCGTGATGGTCGCAGCGCGTCGCGCTGATCAGAGCTGGCAGACCGAGGACCAGCAGGATGTTGGCAATGTTGCTGCCCACCACGTTGCCGATCGCAATGCCGGGAAGGCCATCCAGCGCCGCCTTGACCGAAACCACCAGCTCGGGTGCAGAGGTGCCGAACGCGACGACCGTGAGACCAACGATTAGCGGCGGGATGCCGAGGCGATAGGATAGATCGACGGCGCCGCGCACGAGAACGTCGCCAAAAACGACCAGCAACGCCAGGCCGGCGGCAAGCTGCACATAGATCATTGTTCTGCGATCGCCTCTCGAAAATGAAAAAGCCGCACGGTCAAGGCGCGGTTATTCTGGAGCAGGAGGGCGGACGCGCGCGCGGAGCGTCCACAGGATTTTCACAGCGCAAGAAGCTACCCCCTGTCGGCCTTCCAAGCTCTGAGTGGACTTAAGCCACCGGCCCAGCTTTTCCAAGCGGCAAAGTACCGAGCACGCAGCACCAAGGCGCAGCCAGGCGAAATGCCTGCAATTGCAACTGCGTATGGGGACAAATCGCGCGAGTGGGCGGATCCTAGCCACGGATTCTGCAACTTTGACGCGAAGAGCGCTCCATTACCACAGCGCCACAG
>CAYVFK010000311.1:0-2248 GCA_964450925.1 uncultured Hyphomicrobiaceae bacterium
GACACCGTGCAGACGATGTCATACTGGCTGTCGCGCTCAGCCATTACCAGGGGCTGGCGAAGGATCATTTGCAGCACCGGTCGGGCGAAATACTGATCGAAATCCTTTTTGTTGACGGTGATCCGGCCACTGCCCGGCTTCACCCATACGCGCGCAACGGCATTCTTGCGCCGCCCCGTTCCGTAGGCGCGGCCATGGGCATCGAGCTTCTGCTCATAGACTGGCGTTTCTTGGCCTAGCCCCTCGCCCGGCGTCGCGGCGGCGTCGCCAAGCTCTTCCAGCGATTTGATTTCCTGTTCCGACATGATGGTCAATATCTCACGGTGTTCTTGCGGTTCAGCGCGGCAACATCGAGCGGCTCGGGCTGCTGCGCTTCATGGGGGTGCTCCGGTCCGGTATAGATCCGCAGGTTCTTCAACTGCTGGCGCGCCAGCGGGCCGCGTGGCAGCATCCGTTTTACCGCCAGTTCCAGCACGCGCTCGGGGAAGCGCCCATCAAGAATCTGATGTGCCTTGCGCTCCTTGATGCCGCCCGGATGGCCGGTGTGCCAGTAATAGGTTTTGTCGTTGCGCTTGCGGCCGGTGAACACCACCTTGCCCGCGTTGATGACGACGACATTGTCACCGTCGTCCATATGCGGGGTGAACCCCGCCTTGTGCTTGCCCCGGAGGCGGGTGGCGATCACTGCTGCGAGCCGGCCCACCACGAGGCCCTCGGCGTCGATCAGCACCCATTTTTTCTCAATATCCGAGGGCTTGGCCGAGAAGGTCTTCATGGCTCTCGCCTCTGCTTCGGTTGTCGGGAAATGCGCATGGTCACCGCGACCATGCCGCTATTCGATTGCCGGATAACCGATTGTCGCGGAGCGGTCAATACAAAATGCACCCAGACCGGCAAAAACGTCGTCAAATCATAACGCTAGATACGAGGTAAAATGTTACCGCAGATGCTCCGGTGGCAACGCATAGGTGCTCACGGCGTGCGCGACGCTCTCGCTTGCGTCAGGCGCGCGCAGGTAAACTTCACCGACCGCGAGGCTCTTGCCCAGCTTCAACAGCCGCGCCTCGCCGACGAGATCGCCGGGGGGCGGGCGACGCAGAAAATTGATGTTGAGGTTGGTCGTGACCGCCAGCGCCACCGGACCGATGCTCGCCAGCACCGCGACATACATCGCAACATCCGCGAGCGTGAACATCGCCGGGCCCGAGATGGTTCCGCCGGGGCGCAGCGAGCCGGGATCATAGCCGAGCCGGAGCCGCGCAAAGCCGTGCGCCACATCCCAAACTTTCAGCGTTGGGGCAGTGCGGCGCAACTCGGAGAACTCCCGGTCGAGAAACGCATCGACCTCAGCCACGCTCATCACCGCCGTGCCTGTCCGCTCCTGCATATCGGCCCTGTTCCCATCCTCATGCGTGTGCATCGACGCGCGAAATCCGTTACCGTTTCCGGTGTAGCTGAAAATTGGGAACACTTAAACGCCATGACCACTGTAGCCGCAATCAGCGAAGCCCCCGCGGACGCAGACCCAACGCTGCTGGTAGAGTGCCGCAGCGACCGCCAGACCCAGTTGCCGCCGGACAAAGTCTGCGACTATGCCGCCGGTGTGATGATCGCCAACATGATGGCGCCGGATGCGGACGAGGCTATCGCCGCGTTCATCGAGAAGCGCGCGCCGAACTGGCGCGGGCACTGAGCGCATGATCGAACTGGTCGAGACCGATGCAGGTCTGAGGGACATCCTGACGTGCTGCCGGCGCTTCGCCGTGGTCATCGCCAGCCCGAACCCGGCGCGGCCGGGCCACTATGTTCCGCAATACCTGCTGGCGCGGGGCTACGAGGTGTTTCCGGTCAACCCCGGTTGGGCAGGGCGGGAAATTTTCGGGCAGCCGGTTGTCGCGCGGCTGGCCGATCTGCCCGGCCCGGTAGATGTGGTTGACGTGTTTCGGCACCCGGATGCGGTCGTGCCGATCGCGGAGGATGCCGTGGCGATCGGGGCGAAGGTGCTGTGGATGCAGATAGGCGTGGTGAACGAGGAAGCCGCGCGGATTGCGCATGAAGGCGGCTTGCAAGTGGTGATGGACCGCTGCCCGAAGGTCGAGCATGCGCGGCTTTTGGGGTGAGCACGCTTGGTTAGGACAGTGCCTACCCGCCGAGGAACAGTTGGCCGACCTTGGGGTTGTCCAGAAGCTCGTTGCCCTCGCCCGCGATCGCAACCTCGCCCGACACCAGCACATAGCCGATGTCGGCG
>CAYVFK010000312.1:0-2245 GCA_964450925.1 uncultured Hyphomicrobiaceae bacterium
GTCAGCAGCGGATGCAGCATCTTCTGAGGCGCCTTGAACATCTCAACGAACTCGAGTAGGCCCTGCGTCGTGAGGTTCAGCGCGCCGGAATAGGAATAAGCGTCCGGGTCATCCTGGCTGTAAAACTCAAGCATGCGGATGTCTGGATGGCCCACCAGCGTGGAAATGTCCTGGTTGTTCTCGTCACCCGGCTCGGCCTTCGCCACGCCGATCTGACGCAGCTTGGACGGGTGCATCTGCACCACACTGAATTTGGAGACGTCGCCGGTAAATTCGTCCAGCCGTTTCAGCGCCCAAGCCGAGCACATGCCCGGGAGGCGGCGCTGTGGGATGCCGTAATCGCGCTCCAGTGCCGGCCCGTCACGCTCGGGATCGAACAAGCCCAAGGGACTTTCATAAATCGGGCTGATTTTATCGCCGGCCTTCAGAACATAAACCGGCTCGGTCTCCATGAGCTTCTTCATGCGCTCCGCCAGCGACGACTTGCCGCCTCCAACCGGACCAAGCAGATAGAGGATCTGCTTGCGCTCCTCCAGCCCCTGCGCGGCGTGGCGCAGGAACGCGACGACGCGCTCAATGGTCTCCTCAAGCCCATAGAAATCGTCAAAGGCGCGATAGCGACGCACCGTGCGATTCTGGAAAATCCGGCCGAGGCGGTCGTCGCGGGACGTGTCGATAATTTCCGGTTCGCCGATCGCGGCGAGCAGCCGCTCAGCAGAAGTGGCGTACATCTGCGGATTGTCCCGGCACGCTTCGAGATACTCCTGAAGCGACATCTCCGACACGCGCCGGTCGCTGTAACGCCCGCGGAATTCTTCGAGGATCGTTTCCTTGCTCATTCCATTCAGCTCGCTCAAGCTGTCGTTGTCACTCATGCTTGCCTACGGCTTTCTCCCCGGCCTCTTTGACAGATCGTGTGTAAATCGGCCGAGGCAAAGGGTTGATTTCAGGAAAAAAAGCGCCAAGCCCGGAAACGACGCCGTCAATCGGCCGGCCGGCGGTTCCGAGGCCGCGGTTATCACTGTCGAAGGGGATACCCTCCGGTGCCGCGCCATCGCCTGAGGCGCCAATGCAACAATCTGTGAAGATTTGGGCCACCTGCAATTGACTGTCGTGCGGATGCCCGTTATCGGGCTTCATCGACAAATCACACGTCTGCATGTGACATCCCGTCTCAGCGAAGGCTGACGTTTGTTTAGTCAAAAGAGTAGCAGCTTGGTCCTTGCGCATCTCACATCGTTCGGCCCGGCAGTCGGCTTGAACACTCATCGACTGCCCAGGACTATCAAGGTTGTTGTCGAGACCATGCGCCGCGTTCGCTCCCGAACCGGTTCATGAGACTAACCAAATCAGAACGAGGCCTTCAACGCCAGCCAGGGCCCCGTCACCAGCGTGCTGTATATATGCTTATCGTGCCGCACGCGGGGTCATCGCCTTACGGTGTCTCGCATGGTACACCAGCATTCGGATGCCAGCAACGGGCATTGGTTCGGATGTCAGCCCGTCTTTGGTAGGGCACACCAAGCCACAATTTTACCGGAAACTAACCGGTTTGGGCACCTGATCGTCCCACGCCAGGCCAACATATCTGTCGGCTGCGGCAACACACCGCCGCTGCGAGCGGCCCAATTATTCACGCCCGCATTGACGCTCCGCAAGGCCTACGCCATATGCGCCCTAATCGCACAGGTCTGCCGTCTTGACCTTGGAGCGATACAAGCGTCGACCTGCACCTGTCGCGGGTTTGCGCTCGGATTTATTGTGGCTTATAACGCGAATGATATGCCGGGCAAGGCGCTCAGGCTTTCCCAGACATTTTCGAGGGCGATCCGGCTGCCCTGCCTGCGATGTGGGCGGGATTAGGGTCGGTGTCATCGAATAAGACGTGACACGCGCAAAGGACCATCACCATGCCTTGGAGTAGTCAGAATGGCGGAGGCTGGAAGGGCGGCAGCGGAGGCCCCTGGGGACAGGGACCATCGGGCGGCAACCAGGGCCCCGACCTCGAACAGATCCTCAAACAGGGCCAGGATCGGCTCAAGAAAGCAATGCCGGGCGGCGGTGGCGGTCTCGGCGGCGGCGTGCTCGCGCTGATTGTGCTGGCTGTGCTCGCTTTCTTCGGCTGGCAGGGCTTCACGACCCGCGTCCAGCCAGACGAATTGGGTGTTGTCCTGCGCTTCGGCGATTTCGACCGCCAGTTGCCGCCAGGGCTGAACTTCCGCCTGCCCTACCCCGTCGAGACCGT